>CACZPC010000257.1 GCA_902782985.1 Oscillospiraceae bacterium | reverse complement strand
GCTGTCGAATCATCCGAAGATGCTGCATGTATTGATGAAGTCTACTGTAATATCGATCTTACAGACGATGTATCAGTCTACTATATTTATGAAGGAGGCACCTATGTTGTTTCCGGTGTAGCAGCTGCAGACAGTGCTACAGGGCAAATGTTTCGCGTAATTCCGAGACCGGCGGACATGGAATCGGATTGTCGATCGCCAAAGCCATAACAGATGCTCACAGAGGAAAGATAAATGCAGTTCATGATCACGAACAAAGAATGACCTTTACTGTCTCTATTCCTCGCGTGAGATGATCCTCATAATTAAGACGCTCTACTTTCAAACTTAAGCTTCCCTTAAGGTTACCGCAAAGACCGTTAATGTTTTTGTCGATAGACTTATATCATCAAACAAAAACACGAACGGAGAATCTGTTTATGAAAACTTCTATCTTCAGAGGGATCAGAAAGATCTTATCCTCTTTGCTCACCGTAGCATCGGCAGCAGGTTGCCTTATTGGAAATCCTCTGCTTTCATCTCAGGTAAATGCGGCATTCCTGACACCAAGACTTATCGTGACCGGAAGCGAGATCACGACCGGAACGGTTACTGCAGGCGATGATTTTGAGATGATCATCCATATGAAGAATGAATCTACGGCTACACAGCTCAATAATGTCAGGATCGAGCTTTCGACTGATGATAATGAGATAATCCCCGCAGACGGAACGAATGTCATTTATATCGATTCCATCGATAAGGAAGAAGAAACAGATGTTACTGTAGAGCTTTCCGCCAGAGGAGATCTTCGACAGAAGACATATTCTATCACTGTAAACTATGAATATGAGGACAAAGACAGAAATCCATTCTCTTCCGCATCTGTCGTGACTGTTCCCGTTGTTCAGACTCCCGAGATATCTCTGTCCGAATTCAAGCTTTCGCGAAATGAGATCGCTCTTGACGGCAAGACCAATGTATCTTTCGATCTTAACAATATCGGGAAGGATATGGTATATAACGTATCCGTGGAATTCGAGGGAGAGCAGATAGATAATATTTCAACATATGTCGGTAATATCGACGTAAGCGGAAGCAGTACGGTTGATCTTTCTCTTAAGGGAACATCAGTAGGCGCAGGCAATATAGTAGCCCATATTACTTTCGAGGATGCTGACGGCAAGAAATTCTCTTTCGATAAGGATTTCAGTCTTGAAGTGTTTGAAATGCCTGTAGTTGATCCCGAGGCGGCTGCCGGAAGTTCACTCCCGATCCCGGCTATCGCAGGTGGCGTGGCTGCTGTTATAATCGTAGTCGTTGCAGTAAGCATTATCCGCAAGAAGAAGGAAAGAGCATATGCCTAAGAAAAGCATAATAAGGACAGAGAAGCTCTGTAAGAGTTTCTCTACGGGCGGTGTCCAGCACCATATAATAAAGAATCTCGATACGGAGATATACGAAGGCGACTTCACGGTGATAATGGGTGCCTCAGGTGCAGGTAAGTCAACTCTTATGTACGCATTATCCGGCATGGACAAGGCAAGTCTCGGTAAAGTGCATTTCGCTGACAGGGATATAACAAAGTTTACGAGCGATCAGCTTGCTATCTTCAGAAGAAAGCACTGCGGCTTTGTGTTCCAGCAGGTGTATCTTATGGATTCCATGAGCGTTATGGATAATGTTCTTACCGCAGGTCTCCTTACAGGTCAGAATAAAAGAGAGCTCAATAAGAAGGCACAGTCTCTTCTGGAGCAGGTAGGCGTCGGAAGAAAGCTCTGGAACAAGTTTCCGAACCAGCTCTCGGGTGGTGAGGCTCAGCGAGTAGGTATAGTTCGCGCGATCATCAATTCGCCGGATATGGTATTTGCAGACGAACCGACGGGTGCCCTCAACAGTTCCTCTTCCGATGCGGTCTTAAATGTGCTTACCGAAGTAAATAAGAAGGGTCAGTCGATCCTTATGGTAACGCATGACATGAAATCTGCAAGAAGAGGAAACAGGATAATTTATTTTAAAGACGGAACGATAGGCGGCGAGTGTGATTTAGGTCCTTATGTATCAGGTGACCGCGCACGTCACGATAAGCTTCGTAACTTCCTGTCGGATATG
>CACZPC010000256.1 GCA_902782985.1 Oscillospiraceae bacterium | reverse complement strand
AAGTAAGGCTTTCGGAAGACTTCTCTCAGGTGAATCACTCTTCCAGAATGTCTACACGGCCAAGACACAGGGAGCATATATCGCTTTCGCTTCAAGCTTTCCGGGCAAGATAATCCCGCTCGATATAAGACCCGGATCTTCGATGATCGTCCAGAAGTCAGGATTTCTGGCAGCAGAGACATCAGTCGAACTCTCTATTGCCTATAAAAAGAAACTTGGTGCTTCCCTCTTCGGCGGAGAAGGCTTCATAATGCAGAAACTCTCAGGTAACGGTACGGCATTCGTCGAGATAGACGGAGATGCATGTATGTACGAGCTCAGAGAAGGCGAGTCCATGTATATCGATACAGGTTACCTTGCCATGATGGACGAGTCTGTCACAATGGACGTCGAGATGGTAAAGGGCGGCATGAATCTCTTCTTCGGCGGCGAAGGTCTCTTCAACACCAAAGTAACAGGTCCCGGCCGTGTATGGATCCAGACGATGCCTGTTATCAACCTGGCCATGTCTCTCATTCCCTACCTTCCGACAAAGGGAAGCTGATATCTTTCTTACTGTAAGAATAAGGAGGATCTCATATGAGGTCCTCCTTTTGTTATGTCCTTAAAATGCCCGGGATCTGTCAGTATCCGATAAGATCTAATATCTCGTCTATCAGCTTCGCATTCTTAAGTGAGAATTCAGGCGTGATATAAGGCTTTTCTCCATAAAGGATACATCTGCTCATCTGCTCTATCTCAAGCGAATAATTATGAGGCACGGATACCTGTCGCTCAATAACCTTCTCCGGAGTAAAGATGCGATAGCTGACATCGCCTTCCTGATTATATTCCACTTCGGACCTTATCGATCCCTTGGAACCGTGGATATAGAGTCTGTCAAATCTGGAATTGGTATTCTGACCGAGGATCATTCCGACATTAAAAGATGCTCTTACACCATTACCGAAGCGCAGGATCGCAGCGGTATTGATATCTACTCCGAGATCCGAGAATTCCGCATCCGCCTTGACGAATTCGGGGTCGGAATCGATGAGCGACAAGATAAGAGTCGTACAGTAGCAGCCGAGGTCATACATGGCTCCGCCTCCCTGCTCCTTATGAAGCCTGATGTCCTCCTTATATCCCTGCGTTATAAAAGCAGATTCGATATAGTCGACCTCTCCTATCAGGCCGCTGTCTATATCTTTCTTAAGGCTTTCCACATAGGGACTGTGAAGATAGGCATATGCTTCCATGAGATGGACATTATTTGCTTTCGCGGTCGCATACATCTCCTCCGCCTCCTTGGCATTGAGGGCGATGGGCTTTTCGCATAAAACATGCTTTCCCGCCTCGAGCGCGGCCTTTACCCACTTACAATGAAGGTCATTCGGAAGAGGGATATAGATCACCTGAACATCCTTATCGGCAATAAGCTCATCATAGCTTCCGTATGCCTTTTCAAATCCGTATTTCTCCTTGAATGCACGCGCCTTCTCAAGACTTCTTCCCGCTATGGCATAGAGCTCACAGCTTTCGGCCTTCTTCATGCCCGGGATCGTGCCCCATGCAGCGACATTGGCCGTGCCCATTATTCCCCATTTGACCTTCATGCCAGTGTCCTCCTGATCTTCTGAAATATTCCGATAAAAGAAAAGAGCGTCTTTAAACAAGGCGCTCCGATCATTTTGCTGATTCTTTAAGCTTTTCGAGGCGATCCTTCAATGCCTGAAGCTCCGTAACAGTATCATTCACGCTCTTTCTGGAAGTAATATCCATTACTTCTCCGCGAGGCTTATTGAGATGCTCGTCGATCACGCTCGTCACGGCAGGAGTCTTGTCGGCAGTACCGAATTCCGACTCGATATTACGTGCTATATCCCGAAGCGCCTTGCCGGGAGATACGAAAGATACGCTCTCGGCAGGCTTTTCATTCCTTGGAACGGGCGCCGCCTCTGCTGTCTTATCCTCCACTGCCGGTTCCGGCTCAGCTTCAGAAGGCTTGATCTCTTCCTTACCGAGAATATCATCTGCAGTCTTAGTACCCGAACATAATCCCATGGCAAATTCGATCGAATCCATGCTCGAAAAGCCATACGCAAGTCCGCATGCTATTGCCGTGGCAAATTCGTACTTATTAGGATCGAATCCTTCGGGCGAGGAAGGCATATCAAACCAGATAGTCTTATCTCCGACACATGCGACCAGCTTGCCGTACGTGCCCTCGCTCGGCGTGACTATTACATGGCACCCGTATGTATTATGGATCTTCTTGGCAGATCTCATATAATCCTTATCATTTGAGCATTCAAATCCGCTCAGAAGCTCCGCCTCAAATGAATTAACGATGACGATCTTAACATTCGACATCATATAATTGACGAAAGCATGATATACATTCTCATCGACAAGGATATCTCCGCTCTCCGAAATGAGGCTCGGACGTGCTACTACGGGAGCATGATCCTTCTCCATCAACTTGCCGGCCATATAACTGAGGATCGAATCATTCGTGAGATAACCGATGGTATATGCGGATACATCACATTCATCGAATACTCCGTCGATGATCTCCGCGACATCCATCTCCTCATAATTTCCGTCGGCATCGTAGAATCTGGACACCATGACAACAGGATCAAGTCTCATATCCCTGATCGTTGCTACGCTCCTTGAAGGGTCATATATCGAATTCTCTACGGAATCTGATAATGTAGCTACTGTCTTCATTAATTGTCCTTTCACATAATTCTACAAGTCTAGTTTGACATAATAAAACGGCACGGACAAGAACTAGCTTTACACATTCTCACTAGTATTTTTTGTGCACAATGCACTCTAGGATTTTCCCTCTTTTTTGCATTTTGTATAAAAAATCCCTGATATTCTTGCGAAAAGCCTGTCGTGTAACGGTTTGCGACTTGTTGATCTATTGTCTTTACAAATTGATCTATTGCAAGAAAGAAGGATCGCCGTACAGACGATCCTTCCGTTTGCGTAAACATAAAACCTGTAAGGAAATTATCTTCAGATCTTGGGAAGCTGGGCAATACCTGCCTTAATATCCTCATCAGAGGGAATAAAGTTACTCATAGAGCCCTCGAGATAAGACATATATGCGGACATATCGAAGAAACCCGTTCCCGTAAGGTTGAAGAGGATGGTCTTCTCCTCTCCTGTCTCCTTGCACTTAAGGGCCTCGTCGATAGCTACGCGGATAGCGTGAGATGACTCGGGCGCGGGAAGGATGGTCTCTGTCTTGGCAAAGAGATTAGCAGCCTCAAATACTCTTGTCTGCTCTACTGCTCTGGCCTCGTCGATAAGACCGTCGTGATAGAGCTGAGAGATGATGGGACTCATGCCGTGGTAGCGAAGTCCGCCTGCATGTGAAGGTGCGGGGATGAACTCGGAACCGATCGTATACATCTTTGCGAGAGGAGTAACGTGACCTGTATCGCAGAAGTCGTAAGCATATGTACCTCTTGTCATAGAAGGACATGAAGCGGGCTCTACTGCGATGAACTTAGGAGCCTTCTTACCCGTAAGCTTATCTCTCATGAAGGAAGCCATGATGCCTCCGAGGTTGGATCCGCCGCCTGCGCAGCCGATAACGATATCGGGATACTTATCAATCTTCTCCATCTGAAGCTTTGCTTCCTCACCGATGATGGACTGGTGAAGTACTACCTGATTGAGTACGGAACCGAGTACATATCTGCATCCTTCCGTAGATGTAGCAACCTCTACTGCCTCGGAGATTGCGCAGCCGAGGGAACCTGTAGTTCCGGGATGCTT
>CACZPC010000255.1 GCA_902782985.1 Oscillospiraceae bacterium | reverse complement strand
AGCTTAACGCCGTTCATGACCTGCTCCTTGACATCCTTATCGATACCTTCGCCGAAATACTGCTCGGGAAGACCGATCTTCAACCCCTTTACGTCAAAAGATGCGACCTTATCAAGATCTATGGGAGTAACTTCGGTAGAAGTCTGATCCTTCTCGTCGATACCGCAGATAAGGTTGAACATAGTTGCGACGTCCATGATGTCTCTTCCGATAGGACCGATCTGATCAAGGGAAGAAGCGAAAGCAACAAGTCCGTATCTGGATACCGTACCGTAAGTAGGCTTAAGTCCGGTAACGCCGCAGAAAGAGGCGGGCTGTCTGATCGATCCGCCCGTATCGGAGCCGAGCGTCAGATATGCATTGTCGCAAGCGACTGCAGCAGCAGATCCGCCGGATGAGCCTCCGGGAACCCTGTCATCTCCCCAGGGATTGACCGTGGGGCCGAAGAAACTGGTCTCGGTAGTAGAACCCATGGCAAACTCGTCCATATTCGTCTTACCGAGGATGACCATACCCTCTGCCTTTATCTTCTTTATTACCGTCGCATCATAAGGAGGGATGAAGTTATGAAGCATCTTCGATGCGCATGTAGTCTTGATCCCCTTAGTGCAGATATTGTCCTTGATGGCAACAGGGACACCGGCAAGAGCTCCCGTAAGTTTACCTGCCTTAATGTCCTCGTCAGCCTTGCGAGCCTGATCGAGAGCATCTTCGCAGATCGTAATATAGCAATTAAAACGGGAATTCTCCTCCCTGATCTTATTGAGGAATACCCCTGTGATCTCCTCGGAAGTCGTCTTTCCTGCCTTTATAGCGGCACCTGCTTCCAGGGCCGACATCTTAAGTATCGTATCTTTATCCATATGAGGCACCCCTTACTCTACAGTCTTCGGAACAAGGAACGATCCGTCCTTGCTCTCGGGAGCATTACTGAGTATGTCATCCCTCATATCTTCATTCGTCACCTCATCCTCACGGAAGACATTAGTCCTTCCGAAAGCATGGCTCATGGGCTCTACGCCCTGCGTATCAAGCTCATTGAGCTTATCGATATATCCGAGGATCGAACCGAGATCCTTCATTGTCTTCTCCTGCTCTTCGGGAGTCAGCCTGATCCTGCCGAGCTGCTGGAGATAATCCGTTAATTCTGATGTTATTTCCATATAAAACTCCTTGTCCTTAACCATAGAATTTTATCATGAGCGCGATACTTAGTAAATGTGCTATATTAGCTGTATGACAGCAAAAGTAAGGAATTCGTTATGTTTGGCGGCCCCCTGGGCCGTCGCGTCAGCCGCACTGATATTCCTGTGTCTTTACGATACGGGAATAATAAAGCTCGACCTCAGGCGCGCCCCGGATCTCAGGAAGGTCTCTTTCGAGAGGACCGTCGAAATGCCGGACGATATCGTCATCGGTGATGAGCTGATACTCGTAAACCGTGACCATCCCCTGCCCGAAGATTACGAACCGGACATCATCTTCTACAGAGATACGGATGTTTATATGAACTCCGCCATAGTCGAAGATTACGGACGATTAAGCGATTTCATAAGAGAAAACATGGGTAACAGGCTCTATGTCTCCAGTACCTACAGAAGCTACGATGATCAGCTCCGCGTCTATAACGAGGAAGGTCCCGAAGTAGCAGCCGTCCCGGGATGCAGCGAACATCAGACCGGGCTTGCACTGGATGTATATGTGATGTACTTCGCCGGATCGGCTTTTCCTGAATCGCCGGTAGGAAGATATGTGAATGAACACTGCGGTGAATACGGCTTTATCATCAGATATCCCGATGGAGCCGAGGATATTACGGGATTTGAATACGAACCTTGGCACATAAGATATGTGGGACAGCCTCATGCCGCCATAATTTCCGAATGTCATCTGACGCTCGAAGAATACTTGGACTGTTTTGAAGAAGGACAGTGGTACTCCTGTGACGATTACTATATGGCACGTCTGCCGGAAAATGAACTCCTCCTCCCCGAAGAACTTACGGGATATCCCGTAAGGATCAGCAGAGACAACACCGGCTGTCTCTTCATCACGGTCGGTCCTGTATAAATACAGGGCTGCCGCACTAAGTGCAACAGCCCCGGTCATGATCTTTATCAGTCTTCCGACTCTTCCTGAGGTTCCTCGTCCTTGAAGAATCCCTCGGTAGTTTCCGTATCACCATCCTCCGGCTCGTCGTCAAATACATCTTCGATCTCGTCGACCTTGCCGTTATTTCCCTTCTTGATCAGGCTGCCGATGGCATATACCACAAGTCCTATGACGGCTACACCTCCGATACCCGCAAGGATGCTGATGACAAGCTGCTTGGTATCGATCTTCTTCTTTGCTGATGTATCGATCGGAAGTCCGGTTGCAGGATCCGTAGGCGAAGGCACGACGGGAGACGCCGGAACAAACTCCGTATCTGTATAGAATTCATATTCTCCGCTGTCGATAAGTCCCTGTACGAATTCCACAAGTCCCTGTACGGCCATCTGATCCTTCTCTTCCTCGGGGATCTCCGTAAGACCGAGATAACCCACTACGAAATAGCCGTAATCAGGAGAATAGATAACTTCGATATCGCCCTCCTCACGAGATTCATCATATGCCCAATCCTCAAAGTCGGAGACCATCTGTCCTCTTTCAACGGGGACTTCACCATACTGATAACACTCACCCTGAGACTCACTGTATACTCCGTAGAGCTCAAACTGCTCAAGGCTCGGATTGCCCTCTTCGTCCACACTCTGCTCCAGGAGCGCATTGGCAAGCTCTTCCTGAGCCGCCACATCCTCCTCGGTCGATCCGTCGGGAGCGTAATAAAGCGCGTATCTGACATTGGGGACCAGGATATCTTCGTCATTGAATTCATAATTATCGATAAAGTCCGAAGTATAGATATCCGCAAGCTTATAGTGATACATGATATCTCTCATGGTCTGAACGTCACAGCTCTCACCGTAGAAAAGCTGGAGATACTCATCAATGGTGATGCCTCCGGCTGCGGCATTGGCAGTAAAGACATTATCGACCACATCATCTATCTCCGCGATCTGATCATCAGGAAGAGTAATATTCTCCTCGGCAGCCAGGGAATTGATGATATAAGTATTCTCGAGCATGCCCTCCGCATACTTAACGAAGAAATCGCCGTATGTGTTATAGGTCTCACCCGAATCATCGGCAGTGATATTTCCGGTTACGGGAGCACTGAGGTCAAGATATCCTTCTGCAGTCACGGGATACATGCCGTAGGTACCCATCTGAGAGAGCTCGAGGAATGCGTCGATAAAATAATAATTCGACTCTGCAAGAGGGATCGGCTGTCCTTCGAAATAATACTGATGATCGAGATAGCCTATAAGCTGACTGCCGTACATCGTCTCGAAAGTATATTCCGAGTAATCCACAGTGGAAGACGTAGGCTCCCCCGGGATGCCCTGAGTCGTCTCGCTTGCGGCAGTCTCATAATTACAAGCCGCTGCCGTCAGCATGACCGATACGGCTACGGCGGCTGCTGCCGTCTTCTTAAGCTTATTCTTCATACAAATGACCTCCTGCCTTATAGGCGGTATATCAATCTTCGTTATCGTCCGTATCTTCGTCTTCGAAATGGTCGTGATCGTCGCCTGAGCTCTCAGCATCGGATATCTTATCGAATGCGTCCCCGTCATCGTCAGGCTTAGCTGCTTTGCCGGCGCCGCCCTTCTTCACGAGGCTTGCGATACCGTAGAAGATACCGCCTACAACGGCAATGCCTCCGATGCCTGCAAGGATCGTTACGGCAAGTTCCTTGGGATCGATCTTCTTTGCAGGATCCTGAGAAGCCGCATTTGAAGGAGCGACCGGCTCACCCGTCGAAGGATCAGTAGGTGAAGGAACGACGGGATCGGGTGTTACAAACTCACCCTCTCCGTAGAATTCATATGTATCGCTGTCGATGATCTCCTTGATGTAATCGGCGAGAGCCGCAAATGCGATCTGATCCTTGGAAGACTGCTCGATCTCCGTAAGACCCAGATACCCTACTACGAAATAACCGAACTCGGGAGCATATATCATGTCGATATCACCCTCTTCACGATCTTCGCCGTATGCCCACTCCTCAAAAGCGGAAGCAGTCTGTCCGAGCTCTACCGGGATCTCTCCATACTGATAGCACTCCCCGTTTCTTTCGCTCAGGATACCGCGAAGCTCGAACTGCTCAAGATCGGGATTACCCTCACCGTCAACACTGGACTCCAGCAGAGCTGTAGCAAGCTCCTCCTGAGCAGCCATATCCTCCTCGGATGTTCCGTCGGGAGCATAGAAAAGTGCGTATCTGATATTGGGAACCATAATCTCGTCTTCATCGAATTCATAATTCTCACAATAAGTAGTCGTATAAAGATCAGCAAGCTTATAACGATACATTATCCCCTGCATCGTGGCTTCATCACAGCTCTCGCCGTAGAAAAGCTTGAGATACTGATCAAGAGAATAACCTCCCTGAGCCGCAGCATTGGCAAAATCAATGCTGATAGTATCATTGATAAGAGTTACGGTCTCTTCGGGAAGCGTAAGCCCGTCCTGCTCTGCAAGCGCATTTACCACATATGCATTCTCGAGCATACCCTCTGCATACTCCACGAAGAATTCTCCGTAATTGGCATATATCCTGCCTTCCGTACCGCCGGGGATCTCTCCGTTCACTTCGGCGCTGAGATCTATCCACCCCTCCGAAGTCATGGGGAATGCACCGTAGGAAGCCATATTGGTAAGGTCCTTAAGAGCCTCGATAAAGTAGAAGTTCGATTCCGCCAGGGGGATCGCCTGTCCGTTAAAGTAATACTGGTGATCAAGGTAATTGATCAGCTGACTTCCGTACATCGAAGAAAATTCATATTGAGAGAAATCAACCGACGTCGAAGCCGTGCTCTGCTGAACTGCCTGGCCTGCCGCGAGAGTCGTCTCAGCTGCAGGGGCTGCCTGATTACCGCAGGCTGCGGCGGATAAGAGCATTGTGGCAGTGATCATCGACACTGCAGTCTTCTTGATTATATCTTTCATTCTTATACTCCCCGTTTCTTTGCTGTCAAGCATTATAACACACTTGACCTTTATCTCCTTGTAACATCTATAGAATACGCGAGTACTGCCTCGTCATTCTCGAAAGTGATACCCTCATACGGCTTAAGATCAAACTCGTACCTTTTGCTCTCGCCGTCATATTCGGTATATGCGATCACATAATGACCTCCGTGTGCACTGACGACTCTTATATCGCCTGTAGTCATATAATTTCCTTCATCGACGGAATCTACCGAACATACGATCCCGGTATCCGAATCATAATCATATCTTATGACGCCGGGATTATCGAAAGAGGCATATTCACTCCTGAACTCCTCCCCTGACTTTATCGGAGTTACATCATATTCCCCGTCCCACTCATATCTCAATATGATCTCGTTAAACATCAGATTATCGTGCACTCCGTCAAAATCCGGAATGAATACGGCATCGAATCCCTCCTCGGGACATATGCAGTCCCTTGCTACGGCGTAGAACGCCTGAGCTTTATATGAATACATGACGGTAGTGGGACCGATCTTTTCTTCTTTCAGAGCGTTATTGATACCGGATGTGATAAGAGTCATGGCGGCAAATATCACTCCCGCGATGACAGCCGCAGGAATACGTACAGCCTTTCGACGTCTTAAGAACAGCGAAAAGATGCACACGATAAATGTGATCCAGCCGAAATAGGATATGGTAGTCGGGACATATCCGAACTGGTGTCCTTCCACTACCCAGCCCTGATAAACACCGGTAAGTGCGTGTATCACCGGGAAGAAAACAGCCGTTATAAGACCACTTATACCGATAAGGATAAGTGAGGCGTTAACATCTTTTCGCTCACTGTCGCTCTCACTGCGATTTCCCGCACGGAATACGAAAATGCCGGCACCGATGCCCGATATCATCGAGGCGATAAACTGCAGGCATGTCATGGGATATTCCGCTATACCGCTCCTGACCCTGGGGTGGATAAGGTCCGCCATCGGAAACATACCTCCCGAGAAAGCTCCAAGCGTCACGATAAATCCTTTGGCGCTTCCGGGGTGCCTTAAGTCCAGGACTCCGTCATCCGTCGGGACCACGGGATGGTCATAGACATATACCCTGAGGCCGATGAATATCAAAGCGACGGCAATATGCAAAGCCAACGGAGTGAATACATCCTTAGCGATCTTCCCAAAAGCCCGGGGATCATCCGCCCTTTTAAAAGCATCAAATATCGCAATCCATCCGTATACAAGTGACAGCATCAGGAATGCTTCATATGTCTGCATCGATTCATAGAACAGAAATGCACTCGCGATCTTAAGGAAGATACTCTTCTTCCCTGAAGCCCCGAGCGATTTATAGAAGAGGACAAAGCCTAATAAGGCGATCGTAAGTCCGTACATAAAATCCAGGGGATAACATGTAATGAGACTGTGCCAGCCGTTGACCTGCAGCAAAGAAGCAAAAGCAAGTGCAAAAGCCGCACCGTATTCCCTGCCTGCTTTCCTGCCGATGATGACACTTATGATAAGGACATTTATCGCGATCGGTATATGCTGAAGCGCCCAGGCTACCGCGGGGATCCCCAGGCCCAGGAGTTTAAATCTCAAAGCTACTATAAGAGGAAAAAGAAGCCCGAACCTGCCTCGCTGAAGACTGAAGTTCAGTGCCCTGTCATATGCATATTCAAAGCTGTATATCCTGCCGTAAACAAACTCCGATACCGAATCGCTGCAGGACAGGAAGGAGAATCTCAGGGAATACATCAACGCCGCACATACAACGGCGGAACATATACAGAGGATTAAGGTTAGTGTCTCGTTCTTCTTTCGCATGAGATCAGGATGCCTTGACCTCCTGCGTCTTTAATGCCTTATTCTCCCGGGATCTCTGGATAAAATATAAGATTATCATCAGAAGATAAAGGCTCGCGTCGATTATTATCGCGCAGTTCATATAATTCCATTCGTTGGGCAGCGTCGGATCCGTCTGCTGATGAAGATAGGCATAGGGCTTCGGTACAAGCAGAAGTGCTGCCATGATCACGTATGGGATATCCTTCTTTGTAAGCTTCTCCTTATCTGCGACCATGAGAAGGATCGGTCCGAACATATAGGATGTCTGATAAAGATAAGCATTGGGAGTAAGAAAGTTCATCATGGCAGTGACCACGAGGAGCTTTCTCCAGAGCTTACCGTCTTTAGATGCAAGCTTAAATCCGATAAGCGAGATCACGATTCCTGCAACCAGCCAGATGATATGTGTCACCTTGGTATCCACGGGAATATCAAGTGCCCTGTATACATATATAAGAGCACCGGAAAGTCCTACAGTGAAGTAACCGGCATTGACGCCGACGCCGAATCCGCCGACGCCTCTGGCGAAGTAGTATACATTATCGAAGAAGCTTCCCTTGAAGAAAAGCATCGGAACGAGCGTAGTTACGGCACCCGTAATACATGCGACGATGAGCTTTTT
>CACZPC010000254.1 GCA_902782985.1 Oscillospiraceae bacterium | reverse complement strand
TAGGAGAAAAATATGTTGAATCTCAAAAAAACAATCGCAACTGCATTGACGGTTGCAACTATTATTTCCGGTTACAGCGGATTAGTAAACGCTGCTTCTTCTCCCCGTCCTTCAGGAACTGAAAATGTTGGAGAAAACTTAGGAGATCTCCATAATTCGGAAGGTGCTACTTTGCACCGTAGAAGAGGCGATGCTAATCTCGACGGTGTAATAAATGGAACTGATGCTACTCATATCCTCAGATATATAAATGAAAGAGATTCCCACAAGGTCAAGATTCCCCTCGTAACAAGATATCGTATTATATACGGAAACGATCCTAGTGATCCTAATTACGAAGAATTCGAATATATATGTGGTATATACTATGAAGAGATGGATATCGATGGAAAGAACGGAGTCACACAAGTTGATGCAACTTTATTATTGAGATATCTTCTTTGGAGAGACGTCTGATCTGTTTATGATCTCCAAAGCGGACCGAGGGATATGCTTCAGTCCGCTTTTCGGATTCTCAACATCACTTTACAACACACAACAAAAAGGCGGAACCCATCGGGCTCCGCCTTTCGTATATGCGAATAATATGATTAGAGTGACTATTAAAGTCTTGCAACTCCGGACTCTCTTGCAGCCTTAGCAACAGCCTCAGCAACAGCCTTACCAACGCGGGGATCGAATGCATCGGGAAGGATGTAATCAGCAGAAAGCTCATCATCGGAAACGATGGATGCGATAGCATCAGCAGCAGCAAGCTTCATTGCGTCATTGATATCGGAAGCACGAACATCAAGAGCACCTCTGAAGATACCGGGGAAAGCGAGAACGTTGTTAACCTGGTTGGGGAAGTCGGAACGACCTGTAGCCATAACTGCAACGCCGGCCTTCTTAGCCTCATCAGGCATGATCTCGGGTGTAGGGTTAGCGCAAGCGAATACGATGGGATTGGGAGCCATTGTAGCAACCATCTCAGCTGTAAGAACGCCGGGAGCAGAAACACCGATGAATACATCAGCACCCTTGATAACTTCTGCAAGTGTACCCTTCTTGCCCTTCTGGTTTGTGATCTCAGCCATTTCTTCCTTAGCAGGATTCATGTTCTGACCTCTTCCCTTATAAACAGCACCTGTTCTGTCGCAGAGAACAACATCCTTAAGACCTCTGGAGATAAGGAGCTTTGTGATAGCGATAGCAGCAGCACCTGCACCGTTAACGACTACGGAGATGTCGTCGATGTGCTTACCTGTAAGCTTAAGAGCGTTGATCATACCTGCAAGTGTGATAACAGCTGTACCGTGCTGATCATCGTGGAAGATCGGGATATCAACTTCGGGATCTTCCTTAAGTCTCTTCTCGATCTCGAAGCAACGAGGAGCAGAGATATCCTCAAGGTTAACGCCGCCGAATGAACCGGCAAGAAGCTTAACTGTCTTAACGATCTCGTCTACATCCTTGGAACGGATGCAAAGAGGGAATGCATCTACATCACCGAAAGCCTTGAAAAGAGCACACTTACCTTCCATAACAGGCATACCTGCCTCAGGTCCGATATCACCGAGACCGAGTACTGCAGTACCGTCTGTTACAACTGCAACAAGGTTATGTCTTCTTGTGTACTTATATGAAAGCTCTACGTTGTCGGAGATCTCAAGGCAAGGCTCAGCAACACCGGGTGTATAAGCTACAGCGAGTTCCTCCTTTGTTCCTACGGGAGCACGAGCGATAACTTCGATCTTACCCTTCCATTCGGTATGCTTCGCAATTGCGAGTTCTTTGTTGTCCATGTTTAGTCAACCTCCGTATACTATATTCTTTTATATAATTCAGCTCAGTAGAGCATCATTATCTGTTAACGGTCGGGGGCCTTCTGATGATGCCGAAAGGAACCTCGATCATCTTAAAGTAGATAAGCCCCGCATATCTGGCAATGCACAGCAGTATAAAAGTCTCCGCAAATGCATTCGTTATGTATCCTGCCGCCGGAGCGACCTCGGATATAAGTGAAGTGATCGTCTTGATAAAGAACGACACCATGAGGATTATACACACATTACGCACATTTATCGCATAATATCCGCGTGTCTTCCTGTATGTCTCCGTCAGGCTTCCCAGCAAACCCGAGTCACCGGAGAGATAACAAGCCGGATACATTATAAGCCACGGGGACAGAATAATCAAAAGTAATATCAGATAAAAAAGAAAAATCACAACCGGAACATAGACTATGGCGACAAAAACGGATAATACGATCATTCTTGCCACAAGTTCCGAAACACTTATTGCCTTGCCCTTACCGGTCTTCAGCCTCTGATCGCGGATAAAAAGACCCACATAGAGACAGAAAGCAACTATCATGATATAGACAAAAAAGACGAAGCACATTATGAGAAAACAATTCCAATTCGTTAACGGAATATCCTCGGGAGTCAGGTCATACGCCAGCTGCGGGTTATTGATCAGCTGTCTCCCGAAGCTGTTAAAAGCCTTGAAGTCATATGCCTCATCCGGAATAAAAAGAAACGAAAACCTGATCAGGACCAGAAATGCAAACAGAGCTTTGACTGCTATGCCCTTACCAACTCTGTCTATCTTGAATATCTCGGTTATCGAATTGCTCATATATTGATTGTGCAACATCTTTGTAACAAAAATCAAGCCAAATTTAAGGCATATGCACAACTAAGAGTAAGACTTTATTTTTATGTGCGTTTTATATAATATATGAGGCGGCTCTAAGTTTAGCGGTCTTAGAGTCTCATAAAATTCAGGACGGTATATATTCATGACAGACTATAAGGTCAACCCCGATCTCTTGAGCATAATCCCCCCCGAAAAGCACTCGGTAAAGGATATCACTACTATCCTCGAGCTTCATCCCGAGATCAAGTTCGTATCTCTTATGGGTGTAGATCTCTCAGGTAATGATACTGATGAGAAGATTCCCATCGCGGATTTCCATGACAACCTCGAGAATTACTTAAACGGTGACGCCGTACAGACAGACGGATCTTCCGTTGTACTTCCCGGCATCGCCACACTTAATGACGGTAAGGTCGACCTTGTACCCGATCCCGATGTAGTCTGGTATGTAGACTACAACTACGAGCACATCGACACCAAGACAGGCCTCCCTGTGGGTACGCTTCGCGTCCCTTCCTTTCTTTACCACAACGGAGAGCCCGTCTGTTCCAGATCCGTACTCAAGAAGAGTGCGGAATATTTCGAGAAGCGACTTACCGATATCTTCGAGAGCGATAAGGCACTGTGCGAGCAGTATGGCTTTGAGCCCGAAGATCTCGATAAGATCACGCTTATCATGGCTACAGAGCTTGAATTCTGGGTCAATTCTCCCGACGAAAAGATCTCCCAGGAGCAGCTTTCGATCTCCCAGGTGCTCAAGGAGCAGTACTGGAAGCGTACAAAGGGCGTAGTAAGAACGGCTCTCGAGCAGGTCATCCTCGTCCTCGATCAGTACGGATTTAATCCCGAGATGGGTCATAAGGAAGTCGGCGGCGTTAAGGCTGCTGTTACTTCTTCAGGTGACTTCCACAGCATTATGGAGCAGCTCGAAGTAGACTGGAGATACTCAGATGCACTTCAGGGAGCTGACTATGAGCTTACTGCCCGTATCCTCATCAAGGAGATCTTCCGTATGCACGGTCTCGAGGTAAGCTTCGATGCCAAGCCGATCCCCGGCGTAGCAGGATCCGGTGAGCACACTCACGTCAACGCCGTTGCATTCCTTAAGAGCGGCAAGAAGATCAACCTCTTCGCACCCGCAGACATGAAGACGGACTACTTATCCAATATCGGTTGGGGTTCGCTCATGGGTATCATGAAGCACTACGAGCTTATCAATCCTTTCGTATCTGCTACTACTGATGCATTCATGAGACTTCAGCCCGGATTCGAGGCACCCACTCATGCAGTAGCATCCATCGGTAAGGATGTAGCTACTCCTTCGCGTAACAGAACAGTCCTCCTGGGACTTGTAAGATCCGAGAACAGCAAGCACGCTACAAGATTCGAGCTTCGTTCTCCCAACCCTCATACAAATACATATCTCTGTCTTTCCGCTATCTACCAGTGCATGCTCGATGGTATCGATTATGCAGTCAAGTCCGGCAAGACCACTAAGGAACTCGAGGCTGAATTCACCAAGGACTTCGGAGTCAAGGGTGACTATCTCGACGCAGACAGACTTTACAGATGCGAGGAAGATATCTTCGAGACAATGACGGATGATGAGAGAGACCATCTCTTCGGAGTACCTCCCGCCACAGTATATGATTCTATGAAGAATTTCATTGCTTCCGATTCCGTAACTGATATCCTGTGTGCAGGCGGAGTTTTCAACGATCAGCTTCTCTCCTCCTACTCACATGCAATGCTTGATAAGTGGCAGTATGAGCTTCTCGAGAGGATAATCCCCTCCAACCTCATCACACTTCGCGGATATACCAAGCGCCACACTGCAGCTAATGTAGTCGATGATGACATGTGGTCTGATATCGAGAGCCTCAAGATGTCACTCGCCAAGAATTCCGAGGAGAATACATCCGTATTCACCAGCATCAAGAATGCTATCGAAAGCAAGAGCCTCAAGGATATCTCCGCACTTCAGATAAG
>CACZPC010000253.1 GCA_902782985.1 Oscillospiraceae bacterium | reverse complement strand
TTGGAGGCGATCCTCGTTATGTCTCCTCCCTCCTCGTCGATGCCGATAAAAAGGCCGATATCGGATGCTGCCTGATAGCCGGAGATAAAATCCGTGATCTGTTCGGGACTTACAATATTGCCTCCGAAGAATATGACTCCGCCTACGGGATAAGCTTCGATCGCGCTCTGTGTAACATCGTTAAATTCCGTGTCATATTCATATAGATCAGTACCTGTCAGCTGCTCCGGAGATACCATGAACATCTGATATACTTTTTCTTCAAGGGTCATGGATCCGAGTATTTCCCGGGCCGCTGCACTTCCCTCGTAAGGCATATATACGTATGGCTCCTCAGTCGGAACAGGCGTCACCGGGATGCCGGTCACCTCAGCGGTCGAGCTTATTGCCTCTGTCGTCTGAATCGTCTGAGATGTAGTAGTCCCGCTGACATTACCGTTGCTGCATCCGGTCATAAAAAGGCCAAGGCAGACCGCTGCTGCCGCAGTTTTCTTATTCATGCTTCTTTTCCCCTATCCTGAATGCCATCGGATAGACACCGATAAGCAGGAATACGACCACAAAATACCTGGCGGATCTGACAGCAAATGCAGCTGTGGTCCCGGATTCAAGAAATGCCTTGTCAAAAGGGAGCTTCAATACCACATCAAGAAGACCATACAGCGCGATTCCCACGATAAAGCGAATGATGATAACAAGGGGCTTCCTCGTATTCTCAAATCCGACAAATCTCTCCTCAAAGGCAAAGCCCGCATAGATACCGGCAAGAGATCCTACGCTTGTATAGTAATCCTCCGTCCCGCAGAACAGAAAACCCGTCATGGAAAGAGCAAGAAAGATCATGCGAAGCACTGCTTTTTTCTTTACTTTTTTGTCCAGTATGATCATTCCGCCCAGCGTCAGATATCCTATCGCAAGACCACATAAGACATCAGTCGGGTAATGAACACCGAGTGCCACTCTGGACAGAGCGACAAGTATCGGAGCAACTACTGCAAGGATCGTAAGTATCCTGTGCTTCTTCAGCATCCTGAATGCGGAGAACATTACGGCGGAATTAGTCGAATGACCGCTCGGAAACGAAAAGCTCTGTGCCGCTATATCATGTATCGGCTTTCGGGGTTCGGGAGCTCTCAGACATTCTACGTTATCGTGTACCATGTACGGTCTCCGACGCATAAACAGATTCTTGACCATTGTATTAAACACGGTGGCGAGCAAGAGGATCTCGCCTATCTTCTTCCCTTTTTCCTTGTCGATACACCAATACAAAAGACACATCAATGCGATCACCGAGACCGGTTCTGACAGATAAGTAAAGAATATGGCAGCAGCCTTGCCGAAAACACCGAGATGTGCCTGAAGCCAGTGCATAAAGATCGGTTCGAATGTGAACCAGAATGAATTACTGTCCATAATGGGGATTATATCATTGTTTGTCGGGTTTTTTCTTGATTAATGCTATGGGAAAATCTGAATTGTGAATAATCATCCACGTGTGTAAGGAGGACTTTATGAAGAAGAACAAGATGAGCACGTTAGCTCTGGCTCTCACCGGAGTCATGCTGATGTCATCGTGCGGACAGACTCCGGATGCTTCCGGAACAGATGCTTCATCCTCGGGGGCTGCCGTCGACGATACTCAGGTCACCGAGATCGAAGAAGAGCTTCCTCTTCTTATCGAAGAGAACTTCGACGGTTCGACAGACTACTGGCAGACAAAAGGTGACTGTAACGTATCTATCGAAAGCGGTACTGCCGTGATCACAGATCGTCAGCAGGGCAATGCCGGACTCGAGATCCCCTGTGATCACTTCCGCGGCAATACGATCAACGCTTCTGCCGTCGTCGCAAGTGAGAATACATCCGTAACGATCACTTTGAAATATGACATCTACGGCAATACTTCCTACGTCAACATCGCTACGGTCGCCACGAACGGCAACTCCATGTTCAGCACGGTAACGGGAAGCGTTTCGATCCCTGCCAATGCATCAAGCGCTTCTGTATATGTCGAGTCCACGGATCTCAAGGATATCATTGTGGATAAGATGACACTTGAGGTCGACGGCGACTATATCGACCTGACAAATGAGCCCCCTGCAGAACTTCAGGATCCCACCGGATATGATTCACTCAAGGATCTTTACTCTGATTACTTCAAGATCGGCACATGTCTTCCAATGACTGTCATCGATAATCCCAACCCCGAATTCCTCGCACTCGTGGATACGGAATTCAACTCCATAACACCCGAGAATGAATTGAAGCCCGAGAGCATCATCGATGCTGCAACTACTCTGGCCGATCCTGCGGCTTACGACGAGTGTCCTGCACTTGATTTCTCCAATGCGATCCCGATCCTCGAGTATTGTCAGGAGAACAACATCCCCATGAGAGGTCATACTCTTATCTGGTATTCACAGACTCCTTCATGGATCTTCTATGAGAACTACGATGTAGACGGAGAACTTGCCTCAAGAGAACTCATGCTCACCAGAATGGAAAACTATATCGATACGGTCATGAACTGGTGCGAAGAGAATTATCCCGGTGTCATCTATGCTTGGGATGTAGTCAATGAAGCTGCTGACGACAACGGTGCCGGACTTCGCGATTGCTACTGGAGACAGGTCATCGGCGATGACTATGTGGAGAAGGCTTTCGAGTACGCAAGACTTCATGCGCCGGAAGGTGTACAGCTTTTCTACAATGACTATAATGAGTACTTTACCACGAAGCAAAATGAGATCCTCGAAATCCTTGCTCCTGTGGCTGCGGCAGGAAATATCGACGGTGTGGGAATGCAAAGCCACATCAGCAACATGGTACAGCCCGAGTCATATATCGAAGCAATGAACAGATATGCCGATGAACTCGGAGTAGTCATCCACATCACCGAGCTCGATGTCAATGCGCCTCTGTCACCCAACTCACTCTACGATCAGGGTGTGTACATGCAGAGCCTCTTTGAAGCGATAATCGAGGCCAAGGACAACGGCACGCCCATCGAATGCGTTACATTCTGGGGTCTTACGGACGACATGTCCTGGAGATCTTCCAATCAGCCCCTTCTCTTCTTCGGCAACATCGAGCCGAAGCCTGCTTTCGAAGGCGTTGTATGTGCGATAACCGGCGGCGAGATCACCATTCCCGATGATTATGTAGAGGTCGAGAGCGATCTTTCCGGTATCAGCGAGGATTATGAGGATCAGGAGTTCGGCGGCGGACCCAGATACAGTGCTACTCAGACTATCGTCGGCGATGCCTACGAAGGTGATTACTGCCTTGAGAATTCAGGCGGAACAGCCGAGTACGACGGATATGCCATCGATAT
>CACZPC010000252.1 GCA_902782985.1 Oscillospiraceae bacterium | reverse complement strand
GGAGGGATTCGAACCCTCGAGCCCCGGAGGGCTAACGCATTTCGAGTGCGCCTCGTTATGACCACTTCGATACGTCTCCATTTGCACAGACCATTTTATATAAAAACAATTAAAATAGCAAATCCGAATATCAGAAACCTTTGGATGCAAGTTCTCTTACCATGTCGACATAAAAATCCACTATATCAGTGATCCCATCCAACTGTTTCTTCGTAAAAGGACGGCGTCTGATATCCACTTCGTCGCAGTGAGAGATCCCACGGTTAGTAGCTCCGGTATATACGCCTCGAAAATCTCCCCATTTAACGGCACGCGGAGTAAGCAGACCGTCATTTTCACCTTCTATAAACTTTACAACAAAATGCGGAAACCACATGATCATATCACTGAATGCGGCCTTGAAAGTGAAAGCATAACTCTGATAATAGACCCCGGGAACATCAGGATTATTGAGATTAAAACGCTCAGCATCAGACGTCTTAAAACTCATGACCGCTCTATAGATCTCGGGATTACCGTCGCCTAACATCTTAAACCAGATATCACAGCATCTGCAGGCAAATCTGACCATCCTGTCAGGAAAGTATTTTATCTTGTCCACTGTAAGTGACCCGTTATGCGGAGTATTGATAGTTGAAACAGAAGCGATATACTTTCCCATTCCCAGCGTAGACATTGCATATCTGATATCAAGTCCGCCTTTTGAATGAGCAATAACATTAAACTTCTCGATCCCGTGTTCTTCAACAAGTTCTCTGATCCTGGATGCAAGATGCTCAGCATTTCCCTCGATCGACCCACAACCGTCCTGACCGCCGAAATAGACAGTACACCCTTCACGCTCAAGAGCAGCAGGTATCCTTCCCCAATATCCGAGATGTTCTCTGTCACGAAACCCCATACCGTGTACCATAAGTATGGGATACTTAAGTGTTGTCATATATCTCTCCCCTACGAAATTCCGATGATTACTCTATCACAACGAAGATAATAAACCAAATTTTATAAATCTTCATTCGGACAGGCCGGATGATACATTATGCTTATCATCATATAAGGCAGAATCCGCATTGCTGATAGACGCCTGAAAATCTTCGATCTTTCCGCTGTATTCAGAATATCCGACCGATGCATTCAATTCGTATACGGCCCCGGATCGGTCATTATGCGTTACCATTTCTTTCTTGATGCGCGATCTGAGAGACTCCGCCTCCTCAAGATCTCTCATCTTTGCAACGATTATGAATTCATCTCCTCCGTATCTTGCAATGAACGGTCTGTTCCTTTCGCTGCTACATACATTTCTTATGGCCTCAGCCGCTCTTATTATGGCTTTATCTCCTTCAACGTGCCCGTAATTATCATTGATAGACTTAAACTTGTTAAGGTCTATCATGAATATGATGATCTTCTCACCGGATTCAGGCGGACGCATGTCATTTGATACATATCTTTTCAGCTGTGCCCTGTTATTCAGGTTTGTCAGCGGATCAAGAGATACCATGTTATCAAGGGACATGATATATGTATAGACCATCATAATGGTACAGCCGAAGCAGAATAACGGAGCATTAATGAATAAAGTCTGAATTATGCCCGAAATGCTGACACCGATAGGATACACGGCACTGTGTATATACTGCGTCCTGAAAGCAAAATTAGTTTTATACGAAGCCCTGACAAATGAAGCACCTGCAGCTGCAAGAATATACACAAGCGGTGCGGTAAGGAAAATAAAGTAATAGATCTCAGTCGTATTATTATATTCATCGACCACTGCGCGTCTGAAGAAGATAAACATGACCAGCATGATCACGGAAGAAAATATGGACAGTGCCATGGTATATAGTCGGTTTATGTGTTTATTCATATATTCGGCGCCCTGACTTACCTCTACATAAAGGAACCAGAAATAACACATGAACGACAATATCACACTATTACCGAGATTAACAAGATCGATATAAAATCTCGATACATGAACAGAATCACTCATAAATAATGCCCAGGCACTGTCACACGCAAAATAGAGCATGCTGGATATCAGGACTTTATCAAAGATCAACTGTTTCTCCTGCCTGTCGACACTATATATGTTCTTAAAAAGCAATATCGCGAATATGATAATGCATACGATATTAGCCTCAAGATAAAAGAATGTATAACCCAATGTCATAACGTGATTTTAGCACACAAAACCCGCCTGATATTACAAGGCGGGTTTTTATTAAATTTTTTTTACATTTTGTATAAAAATCAGATCTGTTCGCTGACTATTCCTGTCACCTGATAGCCTGCATCGACAATAACCTGAGTAAGTCGAGCCTCATCAAGTCTATCCTGCGATTCGATGACAGTTGATTTAATAGAATGATCCGAAATTACACTTCCGACATCAAAAGCACCGCTGACAGCCTCGTTAACATGCTTTTCGCACATGGGGCACATCATGCCATCAACACTTACTATTGTCCTTATCATATTATTTCTTCTTTCCGATCGTCTTGGCGATCTGATCAACGTCGGGAAGATCGACCTTGGTCTTCTTCTCCACCTCATTGATGGCCTTATCTACTACAGCCTTAGCTTCCTTGTTCTTGGATACCATATCGACTGCATCACCTGCCATATCCTTAACTTTGTTGATATCAAGATCCATTATCGTATCCTCCTTGAAAAAATGATTACGTTAATCAGATTATATCACTCCTGTGATTCCCAACGATATAGCGTAACAGTCTGCATGTTATAAGTCGTATCATTCGGCAGCAGAAAGAACTTAGTCTTATGCTGTCCAAGATCCTGAGTATCTACATTAAGAAACCGTCTTACAACGGAACATTCAGACTCGAAACGCTCATCGAAAGTATAATCCATTATGTATATCGTCTCATAATTCCTTTCGAGGCACTTGATATTCTCATCAAAATTATCCGTAATCGGATAAACGGGAATATCCAGAGATCTGAATTCATAATAGAAGAGCATATAAAGCTCACTTCTCATTACTATTGCATCCGGCCTGTTAAACTGCACCGTATCTTCGATCTCTGTCAGTGAATCCCATTGAACTCTGGTGTCATCCTTATTATTCATGAGGAAAAGACTGTGAGGCATCAATATAGCCGCAGATACAACGATCGCTATAATGCCTGCAGGTCCGGGGATACGATCGATACAGACTGCTCCGAGTATGCATATGATCGGTATATACATGGCAAAATATCTTGCATAGTAATAATATTCCGGTATCGAAGGAAGCATAACCATAGAATAGATAACTATGCAGTATATAAAAAGTACTGTAAGGATCAGATGCTTCTTATCGTCAGTCCACTTGTCAGTCTTTATAAGGAAACTGAAGAATATGATCATAGGTATAACGATACCCGACATTATTGCCATAGACACTATCGTCAGATACGAAACATATCTGAACGGAGGCATATCCTTTATTATCCTGTAAAGACCGAATACCATAAGACATATGAGCAAAGCTCTTATGATCCAACGAAGTGCTTTTCGATTGAAATTCACCTTCCTGATTTTAAGCTTCAAGAGAATGACGGATGCTATCTCGATAATGAAACAAAAAGCCGTGATTATATAAATAATATTATTCCGGTTGATCAATTCGGAGTAGATCTTTCCGTAGTTCATAAGCGTATATCCGCATGCATTGATCAGATCAACTATGAAGCTGACAAAGAAAGAGCCTATCCCGATCATCATCGCATGAATATATTCTTTATTCACCGTATAAAGGAATAGTGCAACATAAAGGAAGACAAACAGAGGTATAAAAGCATAAGCAGATACATGATAAAGTCCGAAAAGCCCGATGAGAAGACCGGATAAAATGATCTCAGATCTTCTCTCACCCAGAATCATATATATGATCACAAGCCATATAAGTGTCAGACCCGCTTCGGTAAGAGCAGACTTTGATACCCATATAACTATCGGAGATAACATAAATATGAAACAGGCAGAGAACTTTCCTATCTTACCGATAATAAGTCTTCTGCATATCATATGCACCCAGAATATCGAAAGGATATAAATAAGACCATTGACACCTGTCATGTTCCTTATGCCGAACATCGCGCCCCACCAGGCAAGCATGGCAGATACTGTATGAAGTCCGTGGAAAACAAGTGAATTGGCACCTATGCTACCGGTATTATTCCCTGTAAGGAGCATTTCAAGGTTAATCTCATTATAATAAAATGTACCGAGTATATTGTTGGGAGTAACATAATCGATCACTTCCTGCTTAAACTGCTCGGTATCGGCCACATCATATTCGGCGAAATTAAACTGCTTGGAATTCTTATCGCGAATATACATAAGGGCCTCAGTCTGATATACTCCCTCATCCTGTCCCATAGCAAAATATTCAAAAGGTGCAACGGTAATAAACGGAACCGCCAGCATCGACACAATGACCGGTATGACAAAAGACTTTATATTATAATCCGGCTCAGGTCTGTTGCCCTTAAAATATGAAATCACGGAAGCTGTTACCCATAACACAAGACATACGATACAGGACCTTCTTATCGAAAAAGAATCAAAGACCAGAAGTGTTGC
>CACZPC010000251.1 GCA_902782985.1 Oscillospiraceae bacterium | reverse complement strand
GTGATAGCAAACTTCGTATTCTTACCTGCCGTAACGACCTTCTCATGATGTCCTGCTCCGACGCCGGGGTTAAGTCTTACTGCACATTCCCTGCCCGGGAAATTCCTGCCGAAAAGCTCGAGCTGATCAATACTGTCTAGGCTTACGATGATATCATTATCCACCGCATACTTAAGCTCGTCTGCCGATACGTTATTAGGGACGAAAAATATCCTTTCGCTCGGGAATCCGGCCTTCTGAAGAAGCCTGATCTCACCTTCACTCATGGCATCGGCATTAAGTCCTTCCTCAAGAGCCATCTTTAGAATCGTAAGATTGGAATTTGCCTTCATGGAGAAGTTAGCCGTATATGGATACTTGGTGATGATATTCTTCAGAGTCCTCATTGACTTTCTGATGATATCCTCGTTATAGACATAAAGCGGTGTACCGAATTCGGCGACAAGTCTTTCAGGGTCGTTTCCGCCGAAGAAATCGACCTTCTCGATAAATGATTTCATTAAAACCTCCGTGTCCGGGCAGATCAGTATATGCCCACAAGTCTCATTAAAAATTTGGCATTGGACTCGTGCGACACGCCATTGTGCAGCTTATAGTCAAATGTTATACCGTCATCATTATACTTCTCGCTGAAGTGATAATAAACAACTGATTTTACCGTCTCCGTAACTTTGTCACAGAGCGCATAATCATGGGTAGTCATCAGTCCCATTATGTGCGGTCTGTCAAGATTTTCGATCACCTTAAGAGCACCCTCGGTCCTGTCAGCCGAGTTCGTGCCTCTGAATATCTCATCTATCAGGAACAGAAGCGGCTTCTCTTCCTTTCCGGCTTCCACGATCTTGGCGATCCTTACAAGCTCGGCTCTGAAAGTACTCATCTGCTCTTCTATGCTGTCAACGATCCTCATGGAACTCATTACTCTCATCCTGCCGGCCTTTACATATTTCGCTGGGACAGGGGCGCCGGTATATGCCAGGACACACATTATGCCGACCGTTCTTATAAGCGTGGTCTTGCCGGACATATTAGAACCCGTAATGAGAGCGGTACCTGCCTTGAGCGAAATGGAATTCGAAACAGCTTTGGAAGGATCAAGCAGCGGATGAGTAATATCATCACCTTCAAATACCGCACCTTCCGTTACTTCCGGAAAAGTACTCTCACGTGAGATGATCCCCACGCTGCAGCAGCACATCAACGCCTCAAACTTCGACATCGACTCGAGATCTTCCTTAAGCTCGTTGCCGTGATCATGTGCCCATGAAAGAAGCTTATCGGCACAGATAAGATCGTAAGGAAAGCCTGCATTGATCAGGAATGCCAGCATCGGCTGAGAACGCACAGCACAAAGAGAGCAAACCGCAGATAAAGATCTTATACCCTCTGATGCCTTCTTTCCTTCTCCTGCGCCGCCCTTGACGAGCTTCTTGTTGAGCTCGTTTTCAAATCCCTGTTCTTCACAAAGAGAATAGAGCTTGGCATAACCGCCTGCCTGTCTGTTAAGAGCAGCGGCAGTCACGAACTTATCTGCATAACGTGATGATACCAGGAACCATACGATAAGGTTAATGATCATGAGGGACATGATACCCACACCTACAAACCCGGGAGCCGTAAGAGCAAGAATCAGCGGGATCAACCACAGGCACGGAAGGATCTTGTATAAAGTGCGAAGCCTCTTGTCGAAAGGTTTGCTGTCCGAATAAAACTCTGTAAGAAGAGCAGGCATCACACGCATCTTATTCTCACGTGCCACTGCCTGAAACTCCATAAGGAACTTCGCTTTTGAGATCAACTCTTCACATGCCTTCTGGCGCTCAACGATATCATCATGATGATGTTTACCCAATAATTCCTCTGCAAATTCCTTACGACCGAGATATGTCTCGGATATGTTATAGAGATTAAAGAGAGATACATCACCGAATACATCAAGATCGAGGGCGTAATCATGATCCGTTGTCTTAACAGGTTCATCATTATCGGTAAGCTTAGCGAACTTACCGTTGATCTTATGGACATAGTTATGATCGATATCTTCAAGTATCTGATAATGCGAATATAAGGCTTTACTCCTGCCGTGTATTACGCAGAGCCAAATAAAAACGATAAGACATACCGAAGATGCTATAAGGAGCAGTATCTTCAGCGGAGGATGAACAAATGCGAAAACAGCCGAACCTGCTGTCATCAGGAAAAAAACAAGCCGCAGAGTACTTAATCTGCGGTTCTTAATCTCTAATTCTTCGATCTTCTTATGAAGCTGCTCTCCGTATTCTTCAAAAAACTTAATGTCTGAAGTCATTTACCTTCTTCCTTTGCCTTGGCTTTCAAGGCCGCCTTTCTGGCCGCCAACTCCTTCTTGGCTATGATCTTCTCATCAGCCCTTATCTGCTCTGCGGTCCTTCTCTTAACTATCGCCTTGTCCAGAACATCACCGATACTGTCATGGATAGTGAGCATCGCAGACAGATCAAGATATGTCGAACTCTTGTTGATTATAACAACTTTATTGTGCTTAATAAACTGTACAAATGTGGCAGCAGGATAAACCGTAAGAGATGTACCGCCTATGATGAGAAGATCACATTTCTTCAATGCCTTGATAGCAGCATCCACCTTATCGTGCTCAAGATTCTCCTCATAAAGTGTGATATCAGGTCTTACGATACCGCCGCATCTGTCACATCTGGGAACACCGGTGGTATTGAGGATATAATCAAGCGAAAACTTCTTCCCGCAATCTATACAATGATTTCTGAATACCGATCCGTGAAGTTCTATGGTAGTCTTGGACCCGGCATCCTGGTGAAGCTTGTCGATATTCTGCGTAATTATCGCAGAAAGCCTTCCTCTCTTCTCAAGTCTTACGAGGGCCTTATGAGCCTTATTGGGCTTAGCATCGGGATACAGGAGCTTTCTCCTGTAAAAATCATAGAAATCATCGGGATGCTCCGTAAAAAACGAATGTGAGATAACATCTACTGCACGATAGGCAAGTCCGCTCTCCTGATTATAGATACCGTCACCGCTCCTGAAATCGGGAATGCCGCTCTCAGTCGAGACGCCGGCACCGCCGAGGAATACAATGCGCTCGGATTCTTCGATAAGATCTCTAAGCTGCTTGATCTTACCTTCTCTGGCTCCGTTGTATCTGTCTAATCTGGTCTCCACTTATTACCTGTAACCTCACCGAAAGGATCAAATTATCGTATGATCGATACCGTGTTCGATACCGTCTACACCGTCAACATCAAAGGCGCCGGAAGCACCGAACATCTCCTTACCGAGAACGCGCTTCTCATCACGCTCCTTCTCAACGATATTGGAAAGAGCCTTGGCTACACGCTCGGAATCCTTGATATTCTTGATCTCAAGGTTGGGCGTTGTCTTATCTGCCGTTACCAGAACGATCGAACCCACACCGAAGATCTTCTGGAACAAAGATCTTTTATGCTGGATATCAAGCACTCTGTAAAGGAGAAGCTCATTATTAACGTTATTGAAAAAACCTGTCTTGATATAGAATTTATTCTGGTCAAAGCTATATCTTGTAAAGGAGATAGGAAGGCCGAGATAGCGCTTTCTGTCACTCCAAAGGATGGGCTCACTGTCGATATACTGAGATAATCTGTCAACTTTGGGCATATCGCAATTTCCTCCTCAAATCATATCATTCTGTTATACATTATATGTTTTATTTGATTTTCAATCTAGTAAAATGCAAAACAGAAATATAAATTTAACATTGGAAGGTCACACGATCTCCTGCTGCTCCTGTTCGGTACTCTGCTGTTCGGGATCTATAACGAGTGAACTGTCAAACAACCTCGAAAGATCCGTATTCCTTAGTGCAGAGTCACTTATTATCAATCTGTCATAGTACAGATAATTACTTCCGTAGATGTAATACGGATTATATCCGATACCGAAGAATATCCTGAATCCGAGATCCTTCAGATATTCCGCCCTTGGATCAGTGCCGTAGATATAATTACCGCCCGGATATACGATCATATGCACGGGACCAGTAAGAGAACCGATCTGTTCAAGCCACTTCTCGGTATCTGCAACTATCGTATCATAGTCTGCTTCAAATGCATTGATATTGCCATATGTAGAAGAAGCAAACTTCCATCCCGTATCAAGGAGTACATTCATTATCTCACTTACCGCCGCACGGTTTGCTTCTATATCGGCCGAGCTGAACTGCATGCTCGGTCTGCCTGCCGCAGCCAGAGCATCATTTCGATCATCTACTTCATCCTCGCTTATGATATATCCGAAGCATGATTCGTAGCCGCATATCGAGATAACGCCTTTAGCTCCGTCAAAAGAAAAATCGGGATGTTCCTCTATGAAGGCATCAAGTATACCGATTGCTTCGGCACTGCGGGATATAGTGGTATTACCGTCCGAATCTCTATATTCGCCGCATACCTGATCCTGATCGTTAAGTACAAGGCGTTCACAGCAACCGTAGATATAATTAGATGCGCTGTAATCAAAGGAATCAAGGACAAGGATCACAGGTCTCTTACCCTCAGGAACAGTAAGATCCACCTCGGTCATGAACGTATCCTCAGACATATCGGCCATCGTCTCGGCATCTACGAGCACGTAATCGTTGGCATAAAGCTGTTCGAGCATGCGCTGAAATTCCGAGCATGTAATAAAAAGATCAGAATCCGCGCCCGGAGATGTTGTATCGGCTATAAGCTGCCTTACGCACAGCACCTCGACAGTGCCTGTATATGTCGTAGTCGCACTGGTATTTCGCGTAGCTTCGAGAAGGTCATTTGTGATCCTCTCGTCATCCGGGAAGATAACTGCCATATTGGAGAAGAGCGCCTCAGCAGAATAATATCTGTATCTTTCAAGCATATGCTCACCGTCCTGAAGCATCGGCTCATACATTATCTCCTTGATCTCGGATATCCTCCTTTCGGAGAAATCGAGTACAAATCCCGAATAGCCTTCGGTAACTTCCTGATAGATCTGGACTGCCAGCACATAATCTTCTTGACGGAATGCGCTCTCGGCTGCCTGGACATCACCTCTGGCAACCTCGATCGTCTCTATCTCCTGCAAAAGCGGAGTAGCAGATGCGGAGATATTGCCTATTTCGCTCATCTGACTGAATATGAAGATAATGTCGGGCTTTTCTATCGTTCCGAGCAGAAATTCTTCACACAGATCATGAAGCCACTGGGAGATCCTGGAAGAAGTGAGCTCCTCCATCTCATTCATGAACTCTATATCTCCGGAAGTAGGCTCATATCTTTCATATCGGATCTTGGATTCGATCTCCTGGAGTCTGGAATCCACCTCGGCCTCCATCTGAGCCATGACCTGTGTCTCCGACGCCATAGACTCCATATCTCCGGGATCTACAGCCACTACCCTGTCATGAACATCTCTGTATATCTTAAGAGCATCCTCGTATCTTCCCTGATCAAGGGCAGCTACGAAATCAGGAAGTACTGACTGTTCCTGTCTGTTTGTGGTCTTTATCCAAATAGAGACCCCTACGATAACGAAGATCAGGACAAGGCATATCAGAGCAGCCGCAGTGTAGCCCCTGTCAGGTCGCTTCTCCTGCTCATAGCTGTCTATTATCCTTATTCCCGATCTGTACATCAGATATCAAGTCCTATCTGCTTATTCTCAAATGAATCTTCCTTGACATAGTATCCGATAGCGGGGATCCTTCTGATCCTGTAGTACTCGGGATCATTGATCCCCACCTCGGCAAGGCGCGAGATGTCCACAAGCTGCGATCCGCGCTTGGAAACAAGGAGCTGAACGCCCTGAGTCGTCCTGGTGGTCTTAAGAGGAACCAAAGACGCCTGGAATACTGCAGCCTTATTAAGATCAGACCTTGCCACAAGATCAGGATCCTCATCATCAGCGAGCCATAAGAACGATACGGCCTCGGACTTATCCGAGAAAGCGTTGATGAGCTTTTTTCTGTTCTGCTTCGTCTCATATACATTGACTGGGAAAAGAGCCGCCTTGCCGTTCTTAAATCCGATCATGAACTTACCCTTATAGTCGGTAGTCACGTGCATATAGACGATCCTCTCGCCGTCCTCCATCTGAAGTTCGTTAGCAAGATATGAACCGAACTCAGATGGCTTGGTATCAGCGAATTCATAGGTCTTGGCCTTATAGACATTGCATTTATCGGAGAAGAAAAGTATCTCGCTCTTATTCTCCGCTTCTATATCCATGAATATCTCATCATCGTCCTTGATCTTAAGCTCATTGGAACGGTTAAGGCTCTGCATCGTAAGCTTCTTAAGATAGCCGTGCCTTGTAAGCATAAGATGGACTCTGTACTCGGGGATATTCTCCTCGGCTACATATGTCTGGACACTCTCCTGCATGACGAGCTC
>CACZPC010000250.1 GCA_902782985.1 Oscillospiraceae bacterium | reverse complement strand
CCATCCGCCCTCGCATGTAGGATAGATAAAGAGGACTGCCGTATCATATGCTGCCGCAATATCCGCAAGTCCGCTGTTAGCTGCGAAAATAGCCGCATCGAATATAGTCTGGGGCTCTTCTTCAAATACAGTAAGAAGAGGCGCTCTGAATCCGTAATTATGCACCTGACCATTTATATCCGTAGCAGGAACATAAGCCTTAAGATAAAACTTCTCGTACTCGTGCTCGAAGAACTTACCGCCGTCGGGAAGTGTTATCACCTCAGGTCTTTCCTGTAATCCCATATTGTTGCCCTCACTTCAAAATATAGATGTACTTCGATAATTCTAACACATCAGTGGGGCATATTTTTTGATATATAATTGGAAACTCCGGCGTTAGGGAGCGATTTCAGACAATAATAGATCAATTAGGCTTTTCATTGTCAAAAACAGGCATCAGGCTTTCTTAGTCTTCTTCGTTTCAGCTGCCTTCTTCTTGGAAATAAAAGCGATAAGTGTCGTAAAGAATACATCGGCTGCAACCACAACAAGAAGAAGGAAAGCGCCCATATTCTGAAGGAAATCCGTAACCAGGAGAGGAAGCCTTCCGGGGATACGTGTAAAAGCCTCGGGCATTTCGTAGATATGCACTCCGAATATAAGAAGAAAGATAAGAAGATATACGATGTCCATGACCTTTATCTTCTGTCTCTTCTGCATTACGAAAGCTACAAGAGGGATAACGAGGAAGATACCGCAGTACATAAAGCTGAATACGGGATATCCTACCATTACACCCGTAAGGAGCGCATATGTCTTCCATTCTTCCTTAGTGATAGCCGCCAGGATTATCGCTACTATCGTCATTACAATAGCAAGCTTCTGAGCTAAGTTGAAGACTCTCAAAGATACGACGCCGTGAGTCCTGACCAGAGTATCTACCGACGAGATAAAGTTGGAGATATTGATCTTATTACCAAGACCGTAATTTATCGGATCGGAATAGCTCGGGCTGGCAAGAAGAGCTTCGAGAAGGCTCTTAGCCTTATCAAATCCTCCCATGAATGCGAAAGGCAGGAAGAATAAGAGGATACCGTAGATCACTACTCTTACGGAATCGAACCATCTCTTCTCCTTAAGGAGCAACAGCCCGAACACGGCAGGATAGATCTTGATACATGCTGAGACCGCAAGGCAGATAAGACCAATCTCACGGACGACCTTATTCTTCGAATCCTTCATCAGCAGATAACCTATAAGGAAAGATAATGCGATGATAATTATGTTGGCTCTTTCAAACTGATAAAGGAAGGGAGACGATATCAGGATAAATAAGATAAAGACCTTCTGGATAAGATCTTCGAATTCACCTCTTTCCTTATCGACTTCTATCCTGTTGCCGGAAGTCGAAAACTTTATAAACTTGGAGATCACATATACGAATATAAATGTAGTCAATACAAAATAAACCGAGAAAGCCACCATGCCGGACTGAGTAAACCTCATACCTCGGGGATTAACGGAATAGACAGGCTCGGGTATGAATCTTGCCACGAACCAGTAAAAGCAGTAACAGATGGGAGGATAGATCCTGGTAGTATCGACATAAGGATCCCTGCCGCCGGCATGGTAAACAGGATTAAAGAAATCCATCCATGTGTCGTAAACATCTACGAAATACATCTTCGATGTGCCCTTATCAGGCATGTGATACATATTAAATACAGAGATCGCCAGTAAGATAAACATGCCGATCATAAAGCAGTACATAAGCGGATATCTGTTCTTTTTTTCCATGCTGATTCCAGTTCCTCCGAACAACTCTGTTTATAATAATTTGTATATATTATAAAGTCAAATCAGAGAGGCGCTTCGGGCTTGTCAGTTAGCGGATACATTACCGTCTCCGCAGAAGTCATTAAGTATTGCCAGCACATCAGGATCAGAAGATACATAGCAGACAGGATCCACCCTGACGACGCTGCCGTCAGAAGAGAATTCTATATCTACGGGAACTTTGCCGTGGAAATAGACAAGAAGATTCAGGAGCCTCTCGTAGAAAGGATCCGAAGACGTACCTTCAAACCTTATCCTTACCGTACCCGGAAGTGCCGCAGGCTTACCCTGGATATCGGGGATGACCTCTGCCTCGGGCACAGGCTCGAACATCCTGCCCTTTGGCTCAGGGTAATCTTTCTTTATAAGTCTGTCAGATGCATTAAGAGCCTGCCTGATAAGCGGCCTTCTGCCTATCTCATCAGCCATCTCGTCACTTGAAGGCATAAGATATACTTCATCTATCGCCAGAGAGAAAGAATCATCATTTCGAAGTCTCCTCTTACCTACGAAAAGATATGCCTGATTAGTCTGCAGGATCTTACCGTAATCCTCCATGACTCGCCCGAACATGGCAGCCTCAAACTGTCCGTACATATCCTCGATCTGAAGTACGGCCATAAAGGTCTTGGATTTGGTCGTCCTTATCTTCTTAGACATCAGCATACCGCACATGATCACAGGGCGATCGTCATTCAAAGATGCAAGGCGTCCGGAATCCTGATGTTCCTTAAGATCCAGCATTGTAAATGTGGAAAAACGGTCGATATATTTGGAGAAGCTGTTAAGAGGATGCCCCGACAGGTAGATACCCACGGTCTCCTTCTCCATCTGAAGCTTCTCATTATCCGGATATTCGTCACATTCGGTTAT
>CACZPC010000249.1 GCA_902782985.1 Oscillospiraceae bacterium | reverse complement strand
TTCGGGATCGGTACATACCGGTGTTTGGGAAGAGATCATTAAGATCAGAGACTGGTTGATCAAAGATTGTAATATTGTGTTGTTTGAAATGGAATAAAGACCGTCGGCGCTGTCAAACCTGAGCCATGTTTTTCCGCATTTGACCACGTCAACGGCTACCTGTACGAAGTTGTTTACAGAATATTTTATCTTATAAGACTTTCCGAACTGTTTATGGTGTTACACTCTAGGTGTAGGTACACGGCATATTTGTCGGAGGTCTCGATATGGAAAATACCAGAAAGTTCTTTTCCGTCAAGACAAAGATTTATATATTCGTGGTAATCACCGTCTTGTCTGTAGCATTCGGAACGTCGCTGATCGCTTTCTCATTGAGCGTTGATCAGATTGACAGATATTACAGGCAAAGCGCTTCGGATAATGCCAGAAATATGGCTTCTCAGCTGGATGGAGATTATCTGGCGAGGCTCAAGGATGAAGCTGCATCTGATGAATTCCAGGAATTAAGAGCAAGAGCCGAGGAAGAAGATAACGAGCAACTTATTGAGGATCACCTCAAAGAAGAGGGCCTTTGGGATCAGTATATTGAGATAAGACACTCTCTGTCGCAGTATATCGACAATATGGAAGGTGTCACTTATATGTATGTCGTCGCTCACGGCGATAAGGATGCCGAATATGATATGTATCTTATCGATGATGAGAGTACCAAGCTCTATGAGACCGGTTATTACGAAGAGCGTGAAGAGGAACTTCGGGGCAAGGATATAGCTGATTTGGAGGAACCTACCATTTCCGACGGGGACTGGGGATGGCTCTGTTCCGACTTTAAACCTGTCTATGATTCCAATGGGGATTGCGTATGTGTCGTAGGATGTGATTTCGATATGGAGGAAGTCATGTCAGAGCGGACGTCGGTACTGGCGACATTGATATTCGGCTCGATCATATTTACGGCGATAGTCCTCGGCATAGCTGTCTGGTTCATCAATAATATAATCATAAGACCAATTGCCGTGATGACTGACGAGATGAAGCGATTCAGGCCGGGTGAGCACAAAGACTATGAGACGGCGGGAGTAATGTCTCCTGATTTTCGAAATGATGATGAGATCGGTGAGATATATCACGGTATCAGGAATATGCAGATCGATATCATCGATTATCTGGATGAAAAGCTCAAAGTAGAAAGTGATATCAAACATAAGGAGCAAAGGATAGATCAGCTTAGCAATGAGACCAATACCGATGCTCTTACAGGCGTCGGAAGCAAGTCGGCTTATATCAAGAAGTCTGCCGAGATCAATCGCAGGATAGGTAAGGAGAAGACAGAGTTTGCCATAGTAATGGTTGATATGAATAATCTCAAGGACATCAACGATGCATATGGTCATAAAGCCGGAGATCTTTATATCACCGGGTGCTGCGATCTGATATGTGAGGTGTTTAAACATTCGCCTGTTTACAGGATCGGCGGAGACGAATTTGTGGTCATCCTGCAGGGCCCTGATTATGAGGAGCGAAATGAACTTACCGCAAAGCTCAGAGCGGGTTTTATCGAGAGTTATGCCCGGGAGGACGTCGATCCCTGGCTTCGTTATTCCGCAGCCGCAGGCATGGCGGAAAATGCATCTGATGATACGACTGTGGAATTTGTATTTAAGCGTGCCGATAAGGCGATGTATGAAGATAAGCAAAGCTTCAAGAAGAGGTTCGGAGGGATGATCAGAGACTGATCATATATGTGATCGCCGCATTCCTTCGGTAACGGTATATAATTCCCTGCTTACGTAAGTACTGAACTTGTGTATAATCAGTGTGTCGGAAGAAGGGAGATACGGGATGTCTGAAGCGCTTTTACAGGATAAGAAATGCCATAAGTGCGGTAAGGGATATTCCTACCGTAATTCCGGCAACATGATAGTATTCTGCCCTCATTGCCACCATAGTGATATCGTTTGCTGTGACTTCGGATTCGGCCCTGTGACGCCGTGCTCGATCGACTTAGGCGATAAGAGGATCGCGATCTTAGATACGGAAGAAGACGGCAGATATCGCCTTATCTCCGAAGAATACGATATTGATATGTACTTAAGTTCGAGATATATGGAAGCCATAGGAGAAGCGGGCAGGATAATGTCCGATAAGATA
>CACZPC010000248.1 GCA_902782985.1 Oscillospiraceae bacterium | reverse complement strand
GGTGGTGGCGATCCCGGATGCGAGATTAGCGCCCGAGATGTTATTTATCACACTGTATCCCTCATTTACCAGCATGTCGGATATCATGTGTGATGTCGTAGTCTTGCCGTTGGTACCCGTAATAGTGATTATATGCTTGCCCTTAGCTCTGGATGCGATTATGGTGGGCGATATCTTAAGAGCTATCTTACCCGGAAGAGTGGTCGCACCTTTGCCTATAAGCCTTAAAGCTTTTCTGGTGATCACCGCTGCCGCGGCTGCAATATTATCCCTGATCATCTGTAAGAAATCCCGAGACTACGAGTCTCATCTTTCCTTCTGCAGTATATGTACATGTAACGAGTGTGATCCTGGCATCGCTGAAATAGTCACCGGCGATCCTGGTATCAAGCTCCTCTGCCGATACTATCGTAATGCTGTCTACCTGATATTCGTAGACGCTGCCGTCGATCATCTCGAGCCTTACTATATCACCTGCCTGTACTTCATCAAGTCTGTTGAACATGCTTCCGGTCTCGCGCATATGGTGAGCCAGGATCGAACAGTTGCCATCCTCTCCGGGCATTACCGAATCGGGATAATGACCTGCTCCGTACCTGAGTGACAGTATGGTTGCCTCATCCCAGACGGGGATCCTGCAGTCAATGGAATCGATATTTATTATGCCGATACCGTTAAGTGTCGCATATCCGTCCGATGCCGACAGTTCGTCTTCTATATTTACGGTAGTACCTTCGATCTCATCACCGAAATAATCATATCCTTCACCTTCGATCTCATTGCCGTTGATCGGTACCACGAAGGTCATCTCAGCCGAAGGATCGGTAGCCTGCATCTGTGATTCTATTGCATCAAGACCCTCATTTACGGTCTTTTTCCTGATCCTGTTCTTGATGGGATCTATGAGCAGGAGGATGATTCCGGCAACACAGAGAACTATCGAAATGATAAGAAGAAGGTTGTTGATCTTCTTCCTCTTCTTTTTTGTTTTCTGCCTCTGGATAGAATCTCGCATATGTAGAATTTGTCCCCGTAAGTTTCGAAAATATATCGTTATTATAATGCAAAACTGTGATATTATGTATGTAATTTTCGCTCAGCGTCAAGGAGGACTTTAACTGTGGCCGGCGATCTGTGGTCAGACGCACTTAAGCTTCTCGAGATAGATTCGAGAGTAAATCCGGTTTTTTATAAGACCATCCTCAGCAGAATGGAGATGGTAAGATTCGATGAGGAGAGTGATCTTCTTATCCTTTCGTGCCGCGATGATTATGCTCTTTCGCTTGTTAAGGGCAACGAACTCAGCAGTTCGATAACTAATGCTGTCAATACCATTGCCGATGCGAATATCACCGTTAAGTTCATCCTTAAGGGCGACGAAGACGCAGAGCGCTCTACCGTCATCGCCGAAGACAAGGCCAGAAGAAGAGATCCTGTGATCTATAATCCTTCTTCCCTTACGTCTGAGTATACTTTTGAGAATTTCATAGTAGGCGACTGTAACAGATTTGCGCATGCTTCCGCCGTATCTGTCGCCAATAATCCCGGAAGCCGTCAGAGAAATCCTCTTTATCTGTGGGGTAATTCGGGCCTCGGTAAGACACACCTCATGAAGGCCATCGGATACAGCATCAAGCAGAATTATTCCGATAAGAATGTTCTTTATACGACATGTGAGGAATTTACGAATGCTTTCGTTGCATGCATGAACAACAAGAAATTCGATGATTTCCGTAATAAATACCGAAATGTGGATGTCCTTCTCATAGACGACATACAGTTTCTTATAGGTAAGGAAGGTACTCAGCTCGAGTTCTTCAATACTTTCGAGGCGCTTATCACGGCAGGAAAGCAGATAGTCATCACCAGCGATAAAGCTCCAAAGAACCTTACAGAGCTTGATTCCAGACTTACATCCAGATTCCAGAACGGAATGACGATGGATATCCAGCCGCCGGACTTCGAGACACGTAAGGCCATTATCCTCAATAAGCTTGAGCACGATGAAATATCTTTATCCGACGAGATAGTCAATTATATATGCGAGAACGTCACCAAGAATGTCCGTGAGCTGAACGGAGCATATAATATCGTGTCGGCCTATTATGCCCTCGAGAATGGTAATCTTACACTTGAATCGGTTCAGTCCCGTCTTGCTGCCATCATCTCCCCTAATAAGAAGAAAATGCTTACTACTGAAATAGTAATAGATGCCGTATCCAAATATTATGACATCACTCCGGATAAGATGATCTCCAAACTTCGAAATGCAGAGGTGGTAAATGCCAGGAGCGTTGCCATGTACATCTGCAGAGATCTTCTGGATATGCAGTATGAGAAGATCGGTAAGAGCTTCGGCGACAGAAAGCATACTACTGTCATGAATGCCTGCAAGAATGTGGAATCGGATGATACCCTTATGCAGGATGTCACTAATATCAAGAACAGGATCACCGACTTATAAACATTTTTTGTTCAGATGTATATAACTCAGTGTAAGTTTGATGTTCATCGGATGTGCATAAAAATCATCTGTTCATAACCGCCAGGTTACAAACATTGAATTTACCTTCTGTTTACATATGATTAACATTGTTAAACAGCCTGATTTATTAGCTTAGAGGGCTGTTTGAACATTTGAACCGTGCATAAGATTAAGACTACGAAGTTATAAAAAAATGTTGTATAATATCTTCGGAAAAATCTCAAATCCTAATTCGAAAGGAATATGTTTATATGAAGTTCAATTGTAATAAGAGCGATCTTATAGATGCTATATCCATAGTTCAGAAGGCCATAAAGACAAATTCCACTGTACAGATACTTGACGGTATCCTTATCCAGGCTGACGACAACGGAGTTAAGCTTACGGGATATGATCTTGAGACAGGTATCGAAGCAGATCTTGTATCGGATATCATCGAAAAGGGATCGGTAGTAGTTAACAGTAAGTTCTTCGGTGAGATCGTAAAGAGACTTCCCGAGGAAATGACAACTATCTCGGCAGATGACAGAAATCAGGTTACTATCCTTTCCGGTGCTGCCAATTCGGTTATAAAGGGTAATTCAGCAGAGTCTTATCCCAAGATCCCTATTATTGATAATGCCGACAAGATAACTATCAGTCAGAAGTTATTAAAGAATATGATCAATCATACGATCTTCGCAGTATCTAAGGATGATACCCGTCAGTCTCTTACGGGCTGCTGCCTTGAGAGCGACGGTAAGACTATTTCGATGGTTGCTATCGACGGCTTCAGAATGGCATTAAGAAGAGAAGATGCAGGATCCGATTTCCCTGTTATGAACTTTATCATTCCCGGTAAGGCTTTATCAGAGGCTTCCAAGATCTTTGACGGCGAGAATGATGATAATGAAGTTATCATCTACTCTTCCTCCAATCATCTTCTCTTTGACGTAGGTCATGTCCGTATCGTATCCAGACTCATTCAGGGACCTTTTGTTAACTATAATTCCATCATTCAGAAGAATCCCAAGAGTGTTATGAAGGTCAACAGAAAGGATCTCCTTGATGCTGTTGACAGAGCTGCTCTTATCATCATGACGGATGAGAGAAGATGTCCCGTACAGCTTACTATGAGTGATGAGACTACTCTTATGGTATCTGCAAATACAGAGACAGGTACACATAAGGAGAATATCGATATTACGGTCGAAGGTGATCAGATCGATATCGATTTCAATTCCAGATATCTTATCGATGCTCTCAAGAATATCGACGATGATATCGTAAGGATCGAATTCAACGGTTCTCAGGGACCCTGCATTATCGTACCCGTCGAGAGTAATGAATATGTATATCTGATCCTTCCTATCAGAAGATAATGTATATAAAGCACATATCGCTTACTAATTTCAGAAATTACGGAAGGCTTGACTTGGATGTCGGGCCTTCCGTTAATATAATCTACGGAAATAATGCACAGGGTAAGACTAAT
>CACZPC010000247.1 GCA_902782985.1 Oscillospiraceae bacterium | reverse complement strand
TCCGGAGCAAAGAGCGACGCTCCCGCATATAGGGCAGCAAGCTATAACTGGACCAAGAGCAGCGGTACCGTAAGGCTTAAGGATGCAGGTAAAGAGGAATATACACGCTTTGCCACGGGGATCCCCGCGTTGGACGATCTTTTCGGAGGAGGTATCACTAACGGTTCTGTCACTCTCGTCGGAGGCGAACCGGGTATCGGTAAGTCCACACTGCTCCTGCAGCTCGCAGACAGCTTTAAAGCTGACGGAGACGTCCTATATGTATCCGGTGAGGAATCTCCCGCTCAGATAGGCATGCGTGCCGAGCGACTCGGGATCGGGAATGACAGGATAGTCATATGCGCTCAGACATGCTTCGAACTCATAGCTCAGGAGATGCAGGCTACCAGACCGGTACTTTGCATAATCGACTCCATACAGACATTATTCTCGGAAAATATAACCGGAACTCCCGGAAGCGTATCTCAGGCACGTGAAGTAACTGCCGGTCTGATAAGGATCGCCAAGAGCAACAACATGCCGATAATCCTCGTAGGACATGTCACGAAGGAAGGATCGATCGCAGGCCCTAAGACGATCGAACACATGGTGGATACCGTACTCTACTTCGAGGGCGATAATACCGGAAGCTACAGGATGCTAAGATCAGTCAAGAACAGATTCGGAAGAAGCAACGAGCTCACGTTCTTTGAAATGAGACAGGAAGGTCTCGTCCCTGTAGACAGCAGCTCCGCACTTCTTGTCATGGGACGTCCCCTCAACGCTCCGGGATCTGCTCTCACTTCTACTCTCGAGGGCGGTCGTGCCCTTACGGTGGAAGTCCAGGCGCTCGCTTCCGATTCCTGCTACGGCACACCTCAGAGAATGACTTCAGGTCCTGACAGAAACAGAACAGCCATGCTGCTCGCCGTCGCCGAGCAGGCATTTAAGCTTGCACTCAATACCAAGGACTGCTTCATCAATGTGATCGGCGGTCTCAGGATCACGGATCCCGCATGCGATCTTGCACTGATCGCCGCCGTAGTATCTTCCGTAAGAAGGATCCCGGTAAGAGAGAATACACTTATACTCGGAGAGGTCGGACTGTCGGGCGAACTGCGTCCTGTATCATCCATCCCTCAGCGCGTATCTGATGCAGTCAGGATAGGCATCACCAATGTCGTACTTCCCAGCAGCTGCAGATCGGCGGCACAGCAGGCCAAGGACATATCAGGAGAAGCCGAGTTCATATATGTGGACAACATACAGGAAGCGGCAGATGTTCTCTTCTCCGGAGGAAACAGATAATGAATGATAAGAAACTATATTGCGTCATTCCGGCAGCCGGAAAAGGTACCCGAATGGGCAAGAACAGCAATAAGCTATTTATGAATATCAGGGGGATCCCCGTCATCGTCAGGACTCTTAAGGCATTTGAGTCCCTTAAGTCAAGCGGGATAGATGTCCACATAGTAATAGTTACCAACGATGAGAATATCGAACCGATGCGTAAGATCATATCGGATAACGGATTCGATCAGGTCAAGCTGATCACCCTCGGCGGCAACAGCAGGACCGAATCAGTGGGACTCGGAGTCAAGGCTCTGTCTTCCCTCACCTGTCCGCCGTCGGACGGAGACAAGGTCTTCATACATGACGGAGCAAGATGTCTTGTGGATAAGGAGATCCTTTTAGACGGCATGGATAAGCTCAACGGATTTGAAGTCTGTGTGGCAGCTGTTCCCATGAAAAATACGGTAAAACAGATCGCAGGTCCTGTAGGCAGTCAGGTAGTCACCGGTACTCCCGACAGAAATTCTCTTGTAGAGGTCCAGACACCTCAATGTTTCAGATATAAGGTCCTTAAGGACAGCTATGACTATGCCTCGGATAACGGAATTGAGGCTACCGATGATACGGCTCTTGCCGAACTTCTCGGATATAAGGTCGGGATCAGCAAAGGGTCTTATTCCAATATCAAGATCACAACCGCCGAAGACATTATAATGGCAGAATCCCTGGTCGAAAAATAATCCTGAGCACACCGCCCAAAAGATAACAAAGATTTTTGTTAATTATCCCGAACACTCCCGCTTATTCGTGAGTGTTACTATCAAACTGTGTTGTTTGTATAACAACGACCGATCGCGCTCATCTTATCTGACGGGGTGAATGCACGGCGGTTTTTCCTCCTTTCGAGGCGAAGGGACTGTTCCTGTCACGCAGTCCCTTTATAATGTTTGATTTTACTGTTTTTCCTACTGATCTATTCCTCTATCGGCTTTCTGAATGTCATGCAGGCAAATACCTGTATTCCTTCACCTTTGCCGAATCCCGTCAGTCCCTCTCCGGTAGTAGCCGTAATGCCTATACGGTCTTCGCTCAGGTCCAGAAGCTCCGAGAGATTCTTCCTGATCATCGGGAAATGCTTCTTAAGCTTAGGCTCCAGGCACTCTATCGTAAGCGATAATCTGGTTATCTTCTCATCCTTTAAGTCTTTAAGAGCTTCCCTGAGGTATACGCGGCTGTCCTTGATCCCATCCTCAAGACATATCTTATCGGCAATACCGCCCAGGACTATGACGCCGGTAGCTCCGGAGATCGCATTGGTCACCGCATGAAGGATAACGTCTCCGTCACTATTTGCCGAGAATTTTCTGTTATGAGGAACATCATAAGCTCCGAGCTTTATCGAATTAACGGACGGATCTGTTATCTCGTCTTCAAACCTGTGACTGTCCTGACCGATGGTCATAAAATATTCGTATTGCATTGCCCTTTCCCTTCCGGTATTACTTACTGAAGCTTGGAATAATCAGGCGTAAAGCCGCGTGATCTGATCCATTCCTCCACTTCATCCGTGGTCCAATTCTCACGATCTTTACTCCCGAAATTCTCTGTCATCCTTCCCGGGACTATCAGAACAAACTCGGGAAATCCTTCAACCTCATATTCTGTTGCCAGCTGATCTTCCGCTGCTCCGTCGATCGCGACAAATAACAGTTGACCGTCCAGCGACTGAGCCAGGTCTTCTACACCCGCAGTCACACCGCCGTTCTCGGATGAGAGCGAATAATAAAAATACAGACAAACGGGATCGGCGGAAGCTTCCAGGAAAGCTTTCGGATCTGCTATCTCATGATACTGGATGCCGCAGAAACCTTCTTCCTCTCCGGGGATCTGTTCATATATAAGAGCCGCCGCGGTAGCCGAATAGTTGACATCACCGATGTAATCGGACGGATCCGCAGGACCTTGTGAAGCTTTGGTCCCGGAGCCGTGACATGAAGAGAGCCCGGTAAGAACGGACAGTATAAGGATCAGCGCGAAAAGCTTTTTCCTCATAACAGACTTATGATCGCCTCTGCAGTATTATCAAGTATCGACGCATCTACATCCTCGGCATTACCCTGATCTACCTTTGATGTCACATTCGGATCAAGAGGAAGCTTATCCAGGATCTTAACGCCTGTCTTCTCTGCTGATTCGACAAGTCTGTCGTCATCTCCGAACAGATTTATCTTTTCGCCGCAATGACCGCACATTACATAGCTCATATTCTCGACCATGCCGAGGATACTGACGTTCATCATGTTAGCCATATTACGCGCCTTGCTGACGATCATGGATACAAGATCCTGAGGAGTTGATACAAGAACGATACCGTCTACGGGAAGAGACTGGAATACCGTAAGAGGTACATCACCTGTACCCGGAGGCATATCGATAAGAAGAACATCCAAAGTTCCCCAGTCCACGTCTGTCCAGAACTGTCTTACAAGACCGGAGATAACGGGACCTCTCCAGATAACAGGAGCCTCCTCGTCATCAGTTAACAGATTAAGACTTACCGCCTTGATCCCTCCCTTAGTCTGAGCGGGGACGATATGATTCTCCTCAGTAGCAGTAAGGGATTCATTAAGTCCGAATGCTCTCGGGATAGAGGGACCCGTGATATCGGCATCCATTATGCCTACCTTGTAACCTTTCCCGGCAAGATTCACGGCAAGGAGAGAAGTTACGAAAGACTTACCGACGCCGCCCTTACCGCTGGCAATACCGATGACCTTTTTGATATTCGTATTCTTGTTGGCAGGCTCTACCGTGGGAGCCTGATGAGCATTGCTTCCGCCGTTGGCAGTAGGGCAAGTGCTCTGTGATGTGCATCCGCTCTTGGACGGACATGAATCGCATGCTGAAGACATAAGCGATCCTCCTTGTGTATTTTCAAAAGATTATAGTAT
>CACZPC010000246.1 GCA_902782985.1 Oscillospiraceae bacterium | reverse complement strand
CGTCTCCTGGATACGGCTCATGTATGTGGTCATGTTGTCGCACAGCTGTATAACGTTCTTCATGGCCTTGCGGCTGTCCTCGTTCTTAGTGCTCCTGAGAAGCTCCTCTGCAAGGGCTCTTGCGGATTCAACGTCATCCCATGGGATCTCATCGCTGCTTCCCGATACATAAAGATACATCTGAAGATCGACATCATCCTTAAAGTTCTGGTTGAATCCTGATGCTGCGGCGATGTTGCCGCTTACCGATGCGAACATGATATTTCGCGTAACTATCATGGCGATCACGGAGATGAAGATAAATATTACGGGTATAAAGAGCTGCAGGAGAAGACGCGACATCTTTCCCTTGATGGTATCTCTCCTGAAGTGCCCCCTTATACTCATTTCTTCTCTTCGTATTCTCCGTTACGATACTGGCTTGGCGTACATCCCATCTTCTTCTTAAATACAAACGAGAAATATCTCGGATCCTTATATCCGACCTCTCCGGCGATCTCGCCCGCTTTCTTGTCGGTCCTTCGAAGAAGCTGCTTAGCCTTTTCCATGCGCTTCTTGGTCACATACTCTACGAATGACAATCCCACCTTCTGGCTGAACATCGCAGACAGATAATTGGCACTGATATTGCTGGCGATCGCCACGGAATCCAGTGAGATATCATCATCAGAATAATGGTTGTCTATATATCTCATCGCGCTGTCGATAATGTCGTTGTTACGCTTCATGGCTTCGCTGTCTCTTATGTTTATCGCATCGTTCAGGATATCGATCAGCTTCTGCCTGAATTCATCCGCATCGATATCCATATTGACACTCTGAAGAGACGTATTGATATCGGGATCTTCTATCCCCTCCTCGCGAAGTGCAAGCTCCACATTTACTCTGATGCTTACAAGGAGGTAGTCACGGATAAGCACCGAATCCTCCATGCACTTAAGTCCCGCTACATACTCGCCGGCGAAAGACTCGACTTCCGCTCTTATCCCCGTCCTTACGAAATTCCTTATGATCATGGGATCGAGCTTAGTGGCATCGAGCGAATCAAGGTCATCGGCATTGGGAGCATGATATTTATTCTTTACCAGCTCCGACGTAAAGATATGTTCATCCGGGAAAAGATGACGATAGGCAAATGCGCGGTTGGCATCCGAGTAGCACTTTGACATTCCGCTCAATCTCTCTGTCGGCACACCCACTGCAGCATACCAGGACAACTCTGCATGAGCATCCTCACAGTGCTGCCTTATCATGTCGACGCATCTGTCAGTAAGCTTGGAGATGCGCTCCAGATCACCCTTGATCAGCACCGCATAAGACAGCAGATTGCACCTGAAGATCGTGTAGTCCGGATATTGCATGAAGTGCCCGAAAAGACTCTCCATGACCTTGGCCGCATCATCGGCATAACTGCTCTGCTCCGCGTCTCTGATCGTAAAGATAACAAGGTTATAACCATTGGCTGACAGATTAAGATGGAGCTCGTTTGCCTGCTCGTAGATCTCCTGCACGGTCATCGAACCCTCGACAAGCCTTTCGAAGAATGCCCTGTGCGAAAAGCGCTCGAACTTCTTAAACTCCTGCTCATATTTGTTTATGTAATTCTGCTGCTCGGAAGCCTCAGTAATCTTCTGCTTGATCTCCTCTATGGCTTCGATCATATCGGTACGCGTTACCGGCTTAAGAAGATATCTCTGGACACCTATGTCAATCGCCTGTCTGGCGTATTCGAAGTCACTGTATCCGCTTATGATGATTATCTTGATATCCGGCAATTCATTCATCACGATCTTGCAAAGTGATAAGCCGTCCATAAAAGGCATCGTGATATCCGTGATAAGAACATCGGGCTTAAGATTACGTATCATGGGGAGAGCCATCTCACCGTCCGGAGCATCTCCTACGAACTCAAAGCCGTATTTCTCCCAGGGGATCATATCGCGAAGTCCTTCGCGAACGATACTCTCGTCTTCACAAATAAAAACCTTGATATTTTCCATACGAATCTACCCGTCCTAAGATAGTTCTATCGTATCATTGGAAAGACAGATCAAACAACCGAGTATCTTTGGAATTTATATCAAAATCTTACGGTATTTTGACGGGGCCGCACCAAGAAACCGGGAGGATCACTCCATCTCGATCCTGCCGCTCTTTATGAGCTTTAAGAGGATATCGGCGATCTTCGGGTCAAACTGCGTACCCTTGTTGGTCTCGATCTCGTTGAGGATCGCTTCTTTCGTGAGTCTCTTCCTGTAGACCCTGTTGGAGTTCATCGCATCGAAAGAATCCGCCACGCATATCATACGTGCGATGAGCGGGATATCTTCGCCCGCCTTGCCCTCGGGATAGCCCTTGCCGTCATATCTCTCGTGATGGTATAGCGCACCCTCTTCAACGTTCTTAAGGCTCCTGAACCTTCTCAGGATATCGCCTCCGTGAACCGTATGGGCCTTGATCCTCTCGAACTCCTCGTCCGTCAGGCGCCCGGGCTTTGTAAGGATACTGTCGGGTACACCGATCTTTCCGCAGTCGTGAAGGAGCGCAACGTAGTAGATCCTGTCGAGCTCCTCGCCTTCATAGCCCATCTCCTCGGCGATAAGTCTCGTGTACTCGGCGACTCTGTTGGAGTGACCGTTCGTATAGGGATCCTTGGCATCGATAAAGCCTGTGAAGGTCTCGATCGATTCCTTTATCATCTCGTTATCGTGCTCGTGGCGCTGATTATACTTTCTGATCTCGAGTGAGAAGATGATCACGCCGATAAGTGCGATCGACCATATCGCCATGGCGACAACTGCGATCTCGAACAACGGCTCGTTTCGAAGGAGCCTGTGAAGCGTATAGTCGATCTCAAGCGTCGAACCGCTGATATCCTCGCCGATGGGAACATATATGATCATGCCGGGGATGGAGCTCTCGCCCGAGCTTACGGGGATCTCCATTGCATCGCCCGAACTCGGAAGATAGATCAGATACTCGCCTGGCTTCATGTGGACCAGCACTTCACCGTCTACTTCTACCGTGTCGAAAGAGAACGCACTCGGGTCAAATTCGCGAAGGTCGGGGATCGTGTCGGAATAGCCTTCCTGAAAGATCGTAAGAGAACCGTTCCACGCGGACATCAGATAGACGTCGCGGTCAAATGTGAGCTTGTAAGTATAATCGGATAATTCGTCGTCAGTATTGTTCGATACATAAAAGTCGTAAGTGAAAGCCTGGTAGTCAGGCTCCTCTATGCCCTCGCCTTCAAGGTCGAATATCTTGGTCCAGGTGCTGCTCCTGGCAACTATCCTGACGGATACATCCTGAGACTCGTCATCCTGATCTCTGAAGAGCAGATCACCCGACAATATCTTTTGGTGAACGGTCTCGTTGAATTCGTAATTTCTTAAGTAGCTGACGATAAAAATAGCCGCAATAATGAGCAGCGAGGCTGAAAAGATCGCGATAATATTATTCCGTCTCTCTTTCGTCATCTCAGTTGCTCCTCAGATACAGCGATGCGCCACCGCAGAAGGCGCTAATACTCAAATTACGTTAACATTATAACACCCTAAATCCGTGCGGACATTCAAAGAGGGCATGATTTAAGTAATGTTAACAGTGGCTTTACATAGTTTACAGAATAAAAGATAAGAGGCTGCCTCGTCAGTTGAGACAGTCTCTTAAGATCACTTACAGGGGTT
>CACZPC010000245.1 GCA_902782985.1 Oscillospiraceae bacterium | reverse complement strand
GGGTTATCATCAGAAGCGTCAAAGCCCGGCAGAAGATATTCATCAGGTATATATTCATGAATATCCAGATCCAGAGAATAATTGCAGAAGAATATCCCGACATAAGTTATCGCCCTATTTCCCTGATCCGTATCATCCGGGATCATCGCATATACAAATCCGCTATATTCATCGGAATCCATTGCGACCAGATCATAACCGTCAGGCTCTCCGGTAACTGTATATATCCCTATATAATCATCTATCCCTATATCCTCGAGTCGTCCTATCTCATCTTCATAATCCGCGTCATCATATTCAACAGTCATATAGACGACATACTGCGCATCCCACGGATTATAGTATGTAAGCTGATATTCTGTTACATTGAGTCCTTCAAGAGTCCGCGGAAGCACTTTAAACTGTTCATCACTGCCCCATCCGGGCTTCATATCATCAATATCTTCACCGTTTATATATTCGTTGAAGCTTGCAGGATCAGTCTGCACCTCGATCTCTGAAAGAAATACATCAAGCATCACAAAGCCCAGGGCGAGCCCGAATAACAATACCCTGACCGCACCTATTACCAGTAATACTATCGTGACTATCTTTACGGCTTTCATGGTCTGCTTATTGCCTGCGATCTTCTGCAGGACTCCCGTGACATATAGAGTTATCACTCCCATGATTATAAGTGCCAGAAAAGATACTAATATCCCGCCGGCTCTTCTGAGATCAGGTTCGTAAGTAATACATTGAAAGATAATTGATAACAACAGCAGGATAACACCTGCAATACCTGCCTTCTGAACGAATGACAGCAGCCTGTTCTTTTCACTCGATGCATAATCAGCCATCTTATCGGCTACATCTTTCAGCTCTTTATCCATATTCTCGCTCTTTTTCTCTCCGTCGATTATCTCCCTGACATCAACGTCATAAAAATCCGCTATCTCCACAAGGATCGAGATATCGGGAAGATTACTTCCGGTCTCCCATCTCGAGACGGATCTGTTGGTGACATTGAACTGCCGGGCGAGCTCTGCCTGAGTCAGTCCCTTCTCATTACGAAGTTTCTTCAGGAATGCTCCGGTCTTCCTTTGATCCACTGATCAAATACCTCCTTCGCGAAAAGCTTTTCGACATCAAGATAGCGGACCACGGCATACATTTCTACGACACAGAGCGAGATTTTGTCGTATCAGAGCACTATGGACATGATGTGTCTGATTTCTATTATAGCTTTTTCAGGAATTATTCACGAGTCCGTCTGCTATAAGATACCGATCGGAAATCAAACAACGCCCAAGATCAGTGTAACATTGTTACAAAATCATATATATCAAGGTCTAAAGGCACTTATTCACGACGATTTAAAGGCATAAAAAGAGCCCCGTATAAGCAGTATATCCGCTCTCGGGGCCCTTAGGATCATCCTTATAATCGGTACGTCAGATCTTATTTACACCGTCACATTTATCGATAGTGTCTACCATACCGTCTTCATTATATTTAAACTCCGCCACACATACGCTCCTGTGGAAGAGAGATCCTCCGGGAAGCTCATCCGTGTGGTAGAAGAGATATGAATGTCCCTTAAAGTCACATATGCCCGGGTGGTTCGTAAAGCACGGACCTTCCTCCATAAGGACTCCGCCGTATGTCCAGGGACCGGTAGGATTGGGAGATGTGGAATATGCAAGATGTTCATTTCGCTTCTCACCTTCGGCAAATGCTGCATATACCATATAGTAAAGATCGCCTCTTCTGTAGAACCAGGGACCCTCGCCGTATGTGGTACCGGTCTCATGACTTCCCTTGCCGAAAGATTCGACAGTCATGGGGATCTTCTGCACTTCACCCTCGTATGAGACCATATCTTCGTTGAGCTTTACATACCTGAGCTCAGGATTACCGAAATAAAGATATGCCTGACCGTCTTCGTCGATAAACACAGTGGGATCGATATCATTCCAATCCCCCTCGTCTACGAGAGGATGACCGATATCCTTATAAGGACATTCGGGTTTATCGGATACACCTACTGCAATAGCCATCCCGCTGTCGATCTTATGCACGGGACAGTAGAGATAGAACTTACCATTCCTGGCAATACACTGAGGTGCCCATGCACGGTCATCCGCCCAGCTTATATCATCCAGAGAGAATATCCTGCCGTGGTCGGTCCAGTTGACCATATCCTTAGTAGAAAAGCATCTCCAGTCAAACATTGTATAGAAATCATTAATGAGCTCATCCTCATCATGTGTCGTAAAAAGATAGAGCGTATCACCGTG
>CACZPC010000244.1 GCA_902782985.1 Oscillospiraceae bacterium | reverse complement strand
TTAAAGATACACATACAATATGTCATGAAGTCATGATATAATCCGCAATGGAAAACGGATCAGGGGAGAAATAAGATGCTTAGCAAGGAATATCCTTTACATGACATGAATAGGGTCTTCGACATGTTCGAAGAGTCGATAGCAGGCGGCGGATGTGCAGACAACACCACAGAGGAAATGCTTTTCCTGAACAAGCTTTTCGCTTCACTTCCTGCCGAAGCAGTTGAATATGCCATGATGTTCCTTCACGGCAATAAGGACCTCCCGTCTTCATGCGACGAGATCATGCCGCTTTTCGTAAGATTTCTGAGTCTGGCTGAATATCTCGAAAAGATAGAATCCCTGAGAGAAGTCCCGATTGAACTGAGTAATGAATTCATCATGAAAAGACAGGAGACGGTAACATCTCTCGATCAGCATGAGCAGGCTTTCGGCATGCCTCTCCTGGGATTCCGGTTCAACAGCGAGACCAGGGATGTAGCTGCCGCAGATGAAGCTGAACCGTCCGATGAAGAATCGGGTGCACTTCATCTTATGAATGCATCAGCAGCAGTATTCGTATGCGAAGATCCTCTTAAGACCGCACTCTTCTACGAGACGAAATGCGGATTTAAAGCTTCACACCTGGAAGATGAGAAGATGCCTCACATAAGACTTAAGAGAGACAATATCGTCATCGTCCTGGCCAAGGGGAAAAAGCAAGCTATCCGACCTTTAAGAGAGATGAGTGACGTTTTGTACGACATGTACATCTATGCAAGCGAGCCCTATCTGCTTCATAAGGAGCTTGAAGGCGCGGGAGTAAAGATCATCGAAGCACTTCCCGAAGCAACCGAATCAGTTAAGAGCACGACAAACAGACAGTTTGTATTCGAAGACTGTGACAGAAGACATATCTGTGTATCACAAAGCACGGAAATAATCTAAAGGATAAAGAGGAATAGGAGATTAATATGGCAAGGTACAGCAAATCACCGACATCAGTAGCAATTTCGATATTGGCATTTGCCGCAGCGTTCGGCATGGGAGCTCTTAACAGGCACAACAGAGAAATGGCAAAACAATCAAGAGAGAATGCGGCAAGGATCTCGCAGCAGGCAGCTACCATGAGCAGCATGGCTGAATCCTTAGAATCTGTTCGCAATGAAACGGTAATGTACGGTGAGATCAAGGGAACGATCGAAGACGGATCGTATAATAATGCATTCACAGGAGAATCCTATACTATCCCGGAGGGATTTTATGAGGTAACGCCGGATGAAGATATGCACGTTTTCCGCGCCGAAGCCAGAGAAGATTCCACCGAACTTAAGTATAATGATCTTTCGGCAGATATCCACCTGTTATCAGACACCGGAAATGCGATCAACATCGATCTTCTGTATATACCCGGAGGTGACATGGGATACCTTACCGAGACATCGATCCTTTCCGAAATGTACTCTGATCTCGTCAATACAAACGGCTATACGAAGACCGATCGCTTGCTGTCTACAGAATTCACTGCAGATACATACGAATACACAGACGGTGATTTCTCTTGTAATATTACGGTTCTGGTTTCCTGTCAGAATTCAGTTGCGACTATCGTGACTGTCATAGATTCAGACGACTCGGATCTCTTCGCCGCCGTAGTAGGCGATGTGTCGTATACTTCCCTTAACGTCGCGGAAGATACTGAAGAGACGACTGAAGCATCTCTCGATGAGACGGAAGATACCGGATCGGAAGCAGCGGAATCAACTGAAGCAGGCGAGACAGAGGCTGTTCCCGAAGAAACCGAGGCAGAGCCGGAAGCTTAAGATCAGTCAGATCCCGGCAGCCTTAAGGATAGCTTTCTTTTCTTTGTCGGAAATATTGAATCCGATGCCGGATAACATCTTGTCACCGACGTCAAATACCATCTTGCAGGCAACCTTCTTAGGCAGCTTATAGCTGTCGTACATCATCATGACCGCAAGTCCGTGAGTATATATGACGACATCTCGAACTACGTCTGATACTGCATTCTCGGGGAGATCGAATTCAGACGCCAGCAAAGCCGCAGACTTAGGATCAAAAGACAGAGTAAAAAGGCTCGTCTCACCCATTACATCCTCACCGATCGTCTGCTTCGGCTCGTCGACACTTAAGAAACGGAATACATTAGGATGATCGCAGGCGATGGAAATATACTGCACTCCCGTCATGAAGAAAGCTTCTACGGCTCCCCTGCCCTCCATGCATCTTTCCATGGCTTCACCCATCTTGCTTCCGGCATAAAGGAACAGTTCCTTCTTAAGCTCAGTCATGCTCCCGAAATGCCAGGAGACCGGCTGAGTAGAACAACCGAGTCTGGAAGCTATGGACTTGATGGCAACGGCATTTATACCGCCTTCATCAAGCAGTTCATAGGAAGCTTCAAGGATCATCTCCCTGGTTATCTGAGTCTTTCTGCCCATCCGTTCTCCGTTTTCTTATCGTCAGCTCCCGTAAGGTCTGTATCTTAAAGACTTAGTGCAGCCCCAGGAACGTGCCATCATCTTAAAGGCAAGTCTTCCGAATGTATAGAATACGATATTCACGAAGAACCTTATATGAGGTTTAAAATACTCAGGTCCCGTAAATGCCTTGCATTCATCTGAGAAGAGATCATTATCACGGGCAAATACCGCTCCCATCTTCTTATACGGTTCCGTCTGACTCTCCCGGGCCTTGCCTTCGGTTAATCTTATACCAAAATTATTACCTTTAACAAGTGTTCCGCCGTATGTAAGACCTAACCTTCCGGTCAATATCTTAAGGTATTCTTCTCCGCATCTGAGCTGAGATCCTTCTGCAAAACCGCTCTGAAGTATAAACGACATCTTACCGCCGTTCTTACGGGGAACGCTCTCGAGGAATTCCATCAGAAGCCCCGGAATACACTCGACATATAACGGGATCGCGATAAGAATATTATCGTTTGCTTCATAAGCATTTCTTATCTTATCCCACGACTTGATATCCGATACTTCGTATGATTCGTACGTATTCCCTTCTGCAGAATAACCTTCCAGGAACTTAGTTAATATCTTATCCGTATTGCTGTATTTCTTTACTCTCGGACTTCCGTTTATTACCATCAGATGCATGATATATCCTCCTTTATCTCCTGTAATACCTGCCTTGCCGTATCCGGCTCTTCCGCAGGAAGAACCGAATCATATGAAGTACATATGCCTCGATAGTCCCAGTAGCAAACCGTGAATTCCTGAGGAAGAACTGACGGATACTGATATTCCAGAAGATATTGAGGTATACCGGGTCCGCCTCCGCATATAAGCAATGCCGTTGCCGCTAATATCTTCATCCTCTTACCATGCATGCACAAGCCTCCTTGAGCTGATCTGCCGTATACACGCCAAGGGAATCCGAATCGATATTAAGAGCCGCTCTCCTGCTCCATCTGTCAAGGTAAGACATGTCGCACTCTCCTGTTACTATAAGCCCGAGGTCGGTCCTCTTATCGTATCTCATGACATGTCTCATCTGATCACCCTTGAACTTAAGATACATCTCAAGTATCGGCAGGATCCTGTCGAAGATATTCTTGCCCTTATGGTCGATAAAGCCGAGTGCGGTATCACTTATGACCCACATCTGATCAGCTCGTATTATCTCCTTTACTATCTTCTCGTAATCATCCTTTATCGAACATTCTCCCGGCGTCTTAAGCCAGCAGTAGTTACAACCTATACAGTGACTTATCTTAAGTTCGCTGCATTCAAATACAACAGTCTCTACATCGGGATCAATAACGGATCCCATGGCAGCAGTAATATTCTTATCGGAAGTGGTATTGATTATCAGAACCATAGTATTTCCTCCACAATAATATAAACC
>CACZPC010000243.1 GCA_902782985.1 Oscillospiraceae bacterium | reverse complement strand
CTCCGTCCCGCTGCGATCATCAAGACTTTGGACCTTCGCCGTCCCATCTATGCTAAGACAGCTGCTTACGGACACTTCGGAAGAGAAGATCAGGGTTTCCCCTGGGAGAAGACAGATAAGGCTGAGCTGATCAGACAGAAGGCCGGTCTTTGATGCCGGAGGACAGTATCTATAAGCCCTCTTCGGAGGATATAGGAACAGAAATTCAGGACATGATCGTTGTTGCCGTAAAGAAGATATACGGCAACAACGGTTTTGTTATTTTCGCATGTAAGGGAAATTACACCGTTAAGGGTAATTATTCTTCTGAGATCGCCGAAGGATCACGTTATAAGATCGGCGGCAAAGTCGGGACATACGGTAAGCAGATACAGATCAGCGCCTCTTCCATAGAACCTCTGGAAGAGGAGAAGGAGGCAGTCTCCTTTATTGCTACTTTCCTTAAGGATACTTTTGACGGTATGGGGCAGAAGACTGCCGATAAGCTTGCATCTTTATATGGTGAAGAGGTCCTGGACGTACTGCTCGAGCGTCCCAAGGAAGCGGCAAAGAATGTCACCGGATTATCGTCGGTAAGAGCGATATCCTACTCGGGGATCATCGATTCAGACAGGCTTTATCTTGATGCGATGATGCACCTGAGGATGCTCGGTCTTTCCAAGGCTCAATCGGAGGATACTTTCGAGGAGTTCGGAATATCATCCTGCGATGAGATCGACAAGAATCCGTATGTTCTTCTCCGCTGTCACGGGATCGGGTTTGAGACATGTGAAAGGATAGCCGTAAGCAAAGGTGCGGATAAGATAGATCCGCTGAGATTTGCGGGAGCAGTAGAATGCGTTCTTCAGGAGCTTCATGCGACAACGGGCAATACCTGGTTTGAACCTTTGGATATAAAGGCCAGAGCGATGAAGATGCTTTTCGGAAATGAAAGCTATGACATAAGGCTGACCGATCCCGTATATGAAGAGGCAGAGGAGATCGGAGTAAAGCAGAAGAGATTTGTCATCTACAGATTCAATTCAGGAAAGTGTGAAGGCTGCAGGTCTGATGAACCCGGATCGAGGATCGCACTAAGACTCTATTTTGTATCCGAAGTCTCCATAAAGCGTGAGATCGAGAGCTTCCTGAAGGCGAAGACCGTCATGCCCGATCGGGATAAAGCGATAAAGAAGATAAACAAGATCGCTTCTGAAATGAATATCGTGCCTGACGAAAGGCAGCTGCAGGCTCTTATGCTCTGCATGTATCAGCCGATATCCGTGATCACGGGAGGTCCCGGAACCGGTAAGACTACGATAACCGGAATCCTTGCCGAACACTTCAGAAGAGAGAATATCAGCTGCGAATTCTGTGCTCCCACCGGAAGAGCAGCCAAGAGACTGTCTGAAGCTTCCGGGATGAAGGCTAATACGATACACAGGCTTTTACAGATGAATGCGGACGAAGAAGAATCGATGAGATTCGGCAGGAACAGAGATAATCCGATCGAGGCAAGAGTTATAGTCGTGGATGAGGCCTCGATGATAGATACGCTTGTATTCGGAGCTCTCCTTGATGCTATCGGAAAGAATGCTTCGCTTATACTTATAGGAGATCCCGATCAGCTTCCTTCCGTAGGTGCAGGTAATATCCTCGATGATATATTGTCCTGTGAAGCCATACCAAGAGTAAGGCTCGAGTATATATTCAGACAGGATGATGAGAGTTCCATCGCTTCCAACAGCTGCAGGATCCTTAAGGGTGATATTCCTGTAGGAAATGATAATGATTTTACTGTTCTGAAGTGTAACAGCGATCAGGAAGCTCTTGAGGAACTTAAGAAGATCTATATACCGATGGTGGAGCGTGATGAGGATGTAGTTATCCTTTGTCCCACCAAGCAGAATCTGCTCGGAACTTTGTCACTTAATTCTGAACTTCAGGAGATAATAACCGGCAGGACCGAAGATGCCGTCAAGGTCAGTGATACCGTGACCATCAGACCGGGTGACAAGGTCATGCAGGTAAAGAATAATTATAAGATCGAATATTACGATCCCGAGGAGGGAGAGGTAGTTAAGGGTATCTTTAACGGAGAGACCGGCAAGGCTGCAGGCAAGGACTTCCTGACGGGAAAATATGACATCCTCTTCGATAACGGAAGAAGAGTTGGCTATGACAAGAAGATGCTGGCGGATATCGATCTTGCTTATGCCATGACTGTCCATAAGGCACAGGGATGTGAATTCGATACGGTGATAATCGCTCTCGGAAGGATGAACATCAAGCTTTCCAACAGAAAGCTCCTTTATACGGCCGTAACCAGAGGTAAGAAGAGAGTTATAGTCATAGATTCCGGAGACAGGCTCATGAAGATGTGCATTAATAAGGACGAGACGATAAGGCAGACTTCTCTCGGGGATCTGCTGTCGATAGTCAGCGGAAGATACAGCGAATGAATATCTTTCGAAAGGCCGTCGATACCATACTTCCGCCTAAGTGCTCGGTGTGTTCAAAGCTTGCCGCATCTTCTGAGGGGATTGGCATTTCGCTTCCCGAGGGGATGAATCTGTGTTTTGATTGCCTGTCGGACATAGTCCCGAATCCTGTCGATAAGAGATGGATGCTCTGCCTGTCAGAACCCTATTCGGAGGATCCTTATCCTTCTCTTGCTTTGTACATGCCTTTTAACTACGAGGGCTTCTTCTCGCGTGCCGTACCCGTCATGAAATTTCAAAGCCGCAGGGAGATCGCATCATTTATGGGGAATATCCTCGGTGAGCTCATGAAGAGTGACGGTATTACGGGAGATCTTATAGTACCTGTTGCTTTATCCCGGGCACGACTTCTCGAAAGGGGATTTAATCAGGCGGGAGCGATCGCGGAATCCGTAAGCTCCGTTATGGGGATACCTGCGGCAGAAGATGTTCTTATAAGGACCAGAGAGACATTACGCCAGACGGAGATCGTCGATAAGATGAACAGGGGAGCTAATGTCGATCGGGCGTTTGCGGTTAATGACGAGTGGGATATAAAGGGCAATAAGATCATACTGATCGATGATGTAGCCACCACGGGAAATACACTTCATTCCGCGGCACAGGCGCTATATGAGGCAGGCGCGGCAAGTGTATTATGCTGTGCGGTATGCGGCAACCGTTATTCGTCAAATGCTGAAGTCTTCTGACGATAATCGTGCCGATTTTGTTAAAAAACGCTGAACTTTAGCTATCTGTGTTGGCTTATCGCACGTTTAATTATATAATATAGACAACCTGAGATGGGTGGGCTCTATGTTGAACCTTCATGACGTAAAATGGAACCCGGGTCGGCTGACG
>CACZPC010000242.1 GCA_902782985.1 Oscillospiraceae bacterium | reverse complement strand
GGGGTAGTGACCGATATGGGCGGATTTGCCGCTGCCACTTTCCTCAGAGGCATCAAGGTCTTCCAGGTCCCGACTTCGCTTCTTGCGATGGTGGATGCCGCAATCGGAGGCAAGACCGGTATCGATCTCAAGGAGGGAAAGAACCTCGCGGGAGCTTTTCACCAGCCTTCAATGGTGATCGAGGATACTGATTGTCTTAAGACTTTGCCGGATGAACTCTTCACCGAGGGGTTCGGCGAGATAATAAAGCATGCCTTCATAATGGATACGGAGCTTTATGATCTTCTTAAGGAGATCGCTGACGAAGGCGAGGTCGACAAGATAAGAGAAGATGACGCTCTTCTCGAAAAGCTCGTCTCCATGAACGTATCGGATAAGGTAAGTGTCATAACGGAGGATACTCTCGATAACGGATTGAGGCAGACACTTAATTACGGTCATACCGTAGGTCATGTCATTGAGCGCAACAGTGATTTCTCCCTTGCTCACGGCGTATGTGTCGCCAAGGGAATGGGCATCATGATCGATGCCTGTGAAGCTGCAGGGACTTTGCCTTCCGATGAAGCGAAGAAGATGAGAGATCTTATTGCCGCATACGGTCTTCCCGTAACGGATGACATCACTCCCGAAGAGGCTGCAGACGGTGTACTTAATGATAAGAAGAAGAGAGGAGATACTATCTCGGTTATCCTCGTAAACAAGATCGGTCATGCTCAGATACAGAAGATGACGGCTGAAGAATTTCAGGCATTCCTTAAGAAAGGGAAAAAAGCATGATCATATCGGGCAAGGGAAGACGACTCGACTTTACCATAGATGCACCGCCTTCCAAGTCGGTGTACCACAGAGAGCTTATCTGCAGGTTCTTGTCCGGCGATATTAAATGCCTGGCGGAAGATCAGGGCGACAATAATGACATCAGGGCGACAAAGTCATGTCTCAGGTCATTATTCGATGCCCGAAATGCATCTTCGGAAGAGGCCGTACTTCATCCCGGTGAGAGCGGGTCCACGATTAGATTTCTTATTCCCGTAGCTGCCGCGTATCTTCTGGGAGAGAATAAGTGCTCCCGAAAGATCATATTCAGGACAGAGGGAAGATTATTCGATCGGCCTTTCGGAGAGCTTGCCGATGCGATGGCGCCTCACGGTATCCTTATCGAAAAGGATGCTTCGACAAGGAGCATAGAAGTGACGGGTACCATGAACGCAGGCAGATATGTGATCGACGGTTCCGTATCAAGTCAGTATATTTCGGGACTTCTTATGGCGCTCCCTCTCTTTTCTTCACAGAGCACCATAGAAGTAACGGGTCAGATGAAGTCGATCCACTACATAGAGCTTACTCTTGATGCACTTTCTAAATACGATGCTCCCGCTTCCCGCGACGGCAATATATTCACTCCGTCATTCGGAGGATATAAGGGAGATATCTCAGGCGACTTTAAAGTAGAAGGAGACTGGAGCAACGGTGCTTTTCTCCTTTGTCTTAAGAGGTTCAGCGACATAAAGGTAAAGGGACTCGACAAAGGTTCAAGACAGGGCGATAAGGCAATCGTGGATTTTCTGGAATTTGCCGACGGCAACGACAGCGGAAGCTGGGACTGCACCGATACTCCCGATATCGCTCCCTATATGGCGACAGTTGCACCTTTTCTCTTTGACAGGATAACACTTACCGGGATCGGAAGGCTCCGCATCAAGGAATCCGACCGCGTTAAGGCAGTCAGAGAACAGCTTGCCGCGATCGGTGTCAGGACAGATGAGACGGAGGATTCGCTTACTGTCTTCAGATATGCGGATACCGCCCCGGAGAAAATATCCCTGTCGTCCTATAACGATCACAGGATGGCGATGTGTGCGATCCTTATCGCGGTCATACTTCAGACAGAAGTTGAGATAGATAATGTAGAATGTCTTAATAAATCTTTCCCTGAATTTCAGGCGATAATAAGAAGGGAATTAATGCCATGAGCATGAGAAGCATATACAGAGGCGAGGTCCTTGACCTTGAGATCTACGGAGAATCCCACAGTCCCACGATAGGAGTCTATATCGAGGGGCTCCCCGAAGGCGTATCTCCCGATGAGGAGAAGACGGCTGCTCTTATGAAGAGAAGAGCTCCGGGTCAGAATAAGTGGTCTACTCCGCGTAAGGAGAAGGACGAGGTCATCTTCGAGAAGAGCGAGGACGGCAGGCTTCACGGCTATATCGTAAATGCCAATACAAAGCCCAAGGACTACGCTTCCATCATGAATAAGCCCAGGCCTTCACATGCCGACTTCACTGCGAAGATCAAGTATGGCGACAAGGCTTCCAAGAGCGGCGGCGGGATCTTCTCCGGAAGGATGACGGCCCCTATGTGTATTGCAGGGTCCATCGCTATTCAGCAGCTGGAGAAGAGAGGCATCAGGATCTTTTCGCATATTAAGAGCATCGCGGGCGTGCCGGATGATTCATACTTTGATCATCCCGTTCTTGACGATGATTTCAGATCTTCACTCTCGGCCGTTGCAGGCAAGGAGTTTCCGGTCATAGACGACGGACAGGGCGAGAAGATGAAAGAGAAGATAGAAGAAGCAAGGACGGATCTTGATTCTGTAGGTGGCATCATCGAGACTGTTGTCTACGGTATGCCTGCGGGAGTAGGCGGCCCCATCTTCGACGGACTCGAAGGCAAGATCGCTCAGATCATCTATGCGGTGCCTGCGGTCAAGGGCATAGAATTCGGCAACGGCTTTGGCGCGGCTCTCCTCAGAGGTTCCGAGAATAACGACCCGTTTACATATAAGGACGGCAAGGTGACCATGGCATCCAACAGAAGTGGCGGTATACTCGGCGGCATAAGTGTCGGCGGAGAGTGTGCTCCCTTAGTATTCGACTGCTGTCTTAAGCCCACTCCCTCCATAGGACGTGAGCAGAAGACGGTCGATATCGAGAACAAGGCGGATACTACGCTGGAGATACAGGGAAGACATGATCCCTGCATCGTTCCCAGGGCGGTACCTGTAATAGAAGCTGCGACCGCCATTGCCGTATATGATGCGATCTTAGCGGAAGAGAGGACCTGATATATGTCTCTTGATGACCTTCGAAAGGAAATAGATGCCGCCGATAAGGCTATCCTCGAAGCTATCGAGAAGAGGATGGATGTCGCCAGAAGGATCGGCGAAGAGAAGCGCATTATGGGGAGGCCCGTATATGACGTCGTAAGAGAAAAAGATAAGCTCGATTCTCTGGAAGCGCAATCGGGTGCAGAATCAAGGCCTTATATCAGGGAGCTTTACAACAAGATCTTCGAGCTTACGAGATGCCACGAGGATAAAAAGCTCTTCGGAGTACTGGGGCAAAAGCTCCCTCATACATATTCACCCGCGATCCACCATATGCTTACCGATGACTATACTTACGGTGTGATCGAGAGGGAGCCCGATGGATTAGACGAGCTCTTTGCCGGAAGGATATACGGCGGATTTAACGTTACTATCCCTTATAAGAAAGAGGCATATAAGAGATGCGATGTCTTATCGGAGGAAGCCGAGGCGACAGGTGCCGTCAATACCGTAGTCTTCGGGGAAGACGGCAGGACATACGGCTATAATACCGATGTATACGGATTTATGTTTATGCTTAAGTCGGCCGGGATATCGGTCGAGGGCAGGAAGTGCCTGATCGCAGGTCACGGCGGAGCTGCCGGTGCAGTAGGATATGCACTCGGCAAGATGGGTGCTTCCTGCATCACGTTCGTCAGCAGAAGAGAAGATATCAACTACGATAATGTCTATGACATCGCAGGCGACAGTCAGATCATAGTAAACAGCACCCCCGTAGGGATGTTCCCGGAGCCGGAGGGAGAAGTGATCGATATATCCCGATTCCCTTCTCTTGAAGCATATGCCGACCTTATCTATAATCCCTCATCGACAAGCCTCATGCAGAAGGCCGAGTCGCTGGGACTTAAGACGGCCGGCGGTCTTACCATGCTTGTGGCACAGGCATATAAGGCGAGTCTGTATTTTAAGGGGAAGGATGATGCCGTCATTTCCGGTGCGGAAGATAAGATAAGGCATATCGTCGATATCCTCGAAAGAGATATGAAGAACATTACTCTGATCGGCATGCCGGGCTGCGGCAAGACGACTCTCGGCAAGGAGATCGCACGCATCACCGGCAGAGAGTTCATCGACCTTGATGTCGCTTTTGTATCCGAGTACGGCATCAAGCCGTCCGAGTGCATTTCGAGTGAGGGAGAGGAAGCATTTCGCCGCAAGGAGAGCGAGCTTGCAAAAAGGATACTGCCTTTAAGCGGTAAGGTCATATCCTGCGGCGGCGGTATCGTGACAAGGGATATCAACCGTTTCTTCGTCAAATGCAATTCACGCGTCATATATCTGAAGCGCCCTCTTGATGTGCTGGCGGGAGAAGACCGACCCATAACGGCACGGGAAGGTGTAAGTGCTCTCTATGAGCAGCGCAGGGACAGATATGAGAACTGGTGCGATATTAAGATCGAGGCTCCTGCATATGCGGATAAGAAGGAATTCCTCGAAGAGACCGTAACAAAGCTTGAGAAAGAAGGCATTTTATGAAGATACTCGTATTAAACGGACCTAACCTTAACATGCTCGGCATCCGTGAGCCCGAGATCTACGGCAGGACTACATATAAGGATCTTGTGGATATGATCGGTAAGCATTGTGCAGAGTCCGGCATAGAAGTCGAGTGCAAGCAGAGCAATCACGAAGGCGATCTTGTGGACATGATCCATCAGGCCTACTTCGACAAGGTCGACGGTATCGTGATCAATCCCGGAGCATATACGCACACGTCCGTTGCGCTTCTCGATGCGCTTAAGGCAGTACAGATCCCCACGGTGGAGATCCATATCTCCAGAATGAATGAGAGAGAAGCATTCAGACAGATCTCGTATGTGTCTTATTATGCCTGTGAGAGGATCATAGGAAAGGGCATTGACGGATATATTGAAGCAATTGACTATCTCGTGAAGCACGTTTAATGCTATAATCGAAAAGCTATCAACTGAAACGAGGACAGGATAATGGGATTATTCGGTAAAAAGAATAACGATAAGGATAATAAAGACGAGGGCAAGTTTCCGCAGGGAGACGATCTTGATGCTCTCATAATGTCTGCCATCGAGGAGACTGACTTAGAGCAGGCTCAGGCGAAGGAACAGGCGAGGAAGAATGAAGCCGAGCGTGTAGCAAGGATGACCGAGGAGCTCAATGCCGCCGAGGAGATGAAGGTGAAGAGAGTCTTAAGGTCTTTCCTTATGGTCACGGCATCAGAGCGCGAAGATGATATCTTCAGATTCAAGGGTACGCTTCACGGACAGTTCAAGGAAGGGGATACGGTATATGTTTATCACCCCAACGGTACTGCACTCGAGGCTCTGATCAAGGATATCGAGATCGAAGACGATACCGACGGACAAGAGGTCGATATGATGAAGGGACAGGTCGTAAGGATCAGCGTCACTTTCGTATCGGATGTCGAGGGCGAAGCATCTCCCGAAGCGGTCGCGCCTTTTTACTCCGTCGTTACCAATGTAAAGCCTCCCGTAAAGGATGACAAGAAGGCTCCCGTCGAGAATCCCTATCTTCTCGGACTTACACTGGAGTATCCCAACTATATGAAGGATAAGGAATACATGCGCCTTCTTATCAAGTATTTTGCCGAGGGAAGATTCATTGTTCCGATACACCCTGTCGAAAAGGATAAGGAACGCGATAAGCCGGTCCTCAGGCTCATAACCATCAAGAAGAGCCCCGAGGATAATGATATCAAGGTACCGCTGTTTACCGATGTCGCGGCGCTTGCTTCCTGGAAGGAGCTCATTCAGAG
>CACZPC010000241.1 GCA_902782985.1 Oscillospiraceae bacterium | reverse complement strand
GGAGCAAAGGAAACAAAGGGTGCCCGTATCAGACGCGGCTTTATTAGATTTTTTGCCGGCTTTCTCGGAATAGTCATCGGCGCAGGTTACTATCTTTATAATATGCTTGGCGGATTCGGTTATGTTATGACACCTATCGTGACCGAGGAGGAGTATGACACACTTGAGGCTGTTGACGGTTCTTTTACAGGGGGGGATGTTACATCGTCCTGGGCTGACGGCGGACATACGAGAGTATATGTAGATCCCAATCATCCTATTATCAAGGTCGATCAGATAGATCCTGATGTTGAGAATATTCTTGTCTTCGGTGTTGACTCCAGAGGAACTAATGATTATGTGTGCCGTTCAGATGCAATGATCGTTGTTTCCACAAACAAAAAGGAGAATACAGTCAAGCTCATATCACTCATGAGAGATACAGGCGTATATATCGGAGATACCGATGAGACGGCATCGACTACACCTGATAAGCTTACTCATGCTTATGCATACGGCGGTGTCGGCCTTATGATCAATACCATCAACAGGAATTTCGGACTTGATATCCAAAGATTCGTAATGCTCGATTTCAACAGTTCAGCTGATATTATCGATCTTTGCGGCGGAGTTACCATAGATGTTACTGCCGATGAAGTAAAATATGCCAATAACTGTATAGCAGAGGAGAGCAGCCTCTTAGGGATCGATCCCCCGTTTATTACTTCCGGCGGTACACAGACACTTTCGGGTGTACAGGCTATCGGCTGGTCAAGAATACGTTATCTTGATTCCGATTTTGTAAGAACATCCAGACAAAGGACAGTTGCATCTGCACTTATAAGTACCTGTTCGCAGATGTCCAGGATAGATCAGCTTGCAATGGTCGAGGATTCCGCAGGAATGTTCGAGACTAATATGCAGCAGCTTGATCTTGCCAGAGTCGGTTTTAACGGAGTAGGCGGTGCCGGTAATCTTACTGAATATCGTGTTCCTGCCGACGGAATGTATACAGTTCAATCTGATCCCTGGATGATGCTGGTTGACTGGGATCAGCAATTACCGGAACTTCATGCCTTCATATGGGGAGAATAATAAGGAGACATTTTTTATATGAGTAAGACAGTATCGACTTGCATATGTGAGACTAATCAGGTCCAGAATCAGCCGCAGGAAAATGTTTTTTTCCATACACTTTACAGGACTCAGGCGGATTTCCCGAATGAGTTTCTGAGAACGGCACGTTCAACTTCTCCCATCCAGATTTGTGCCGTTTTTTCAACTATCGGTCCTGACAGCCTTGGTGCGATGCTCAATATCCAGCTGAATGATGAGCTTTCAAAGATAGTTGCCGCATGTCAGAGCCAGCCGGTACTTGATTTTGATGCTTTTTCCAATCAGGTTATCAATGTACTCAATATCAAGGTATGTAATTATGTAGTATCAAAGGGCGGTACGCCTCTAAAAACTTCGATGACGATGCTCATTATCGAAGGTGACACTTTAAGAGTCATTCATATAGGTAATACCAAAGCGGTACTTGTCAGAGATAATAAGATCATGGCTCTTACCGAGGAGCAGACAGTAGCCCACAGGTATGTTCAGATGGGTGCCATTACTCCCGAACAGGAGAAGACGCATCCCGAGAGCATGAATCTTACACAGTATTTGGGCAAGCTCCCTCAGGATGGTCCCGTAGTACCGGATAAGAAAGTAAGATTAAAGCTTAAGGATAATGATCAGCTTTGCCTTATGGGTATCGGTGTAGCAAAACTGATGCCGGCTCAGATGAGAAATATGATCCTGGTTAAGCAGTCTAATACCGAGAATAAGTCCAGAGAACTTGTTACATCTGCATATAATTACGGTGTTAAGTATGGTCTTACGGTAATAATGATCAATGTAGAGTCTACATTCCTGCTCCCGGGTGATGCTGTGATAAACAGTAATCTTGCTACTGAAGCCGGTATTGGAAGAGCTAAGCCTCAGAAGGCAGATGATCCTTATACTGAACTTAACGAACCCTATGGTGATACTTCCGATATGGACGAAACGCAGAGATTTAACGGCGATTATGAAGATGTATATGATGACCTTTCCGACAAGAAGAATGGTCGTAAGAAGAAGGCCGGTAAGGCAGATAAGGCATCAAAGCCTAAGCCCAAGGGATGGGATATCATTGTTCCCATACTGACTTTCCTTATATGTGGTCTTGTCGGTTATGCCGGAATGTATCTTGTATTTAATGCTAAGCATCTTCTGGATAAGTTAAAGCCTGCGTCCGAGACAACTATCGAGAATGAAGAAGTTGTCATGTATATCTTGAATGATGAGACCCCCGTATATGAATCAGCTTCACTTGACAGTGCCGTTATCGCTACTTTAAACAGCGGCGATACAGTTACATATAAGGGCAGTGAAGAGGCTTTTTCACAAATCAGTACAAGTGATGGAGTTGAGGGATACGTATTAAGCGTCCAGCTCAGTAATGATGACCCTACACTCGGTGAAGAGCTCCCCGAGATGGAGGATCCTACACCTGTACCTACTGAAGCTACTACAGTAGCAGAGACTGAAGCTGTGTACGACGAGCCCGATGAGACTGAAGCTCAGACCGAAGCCGCAACTGAGGCTGTTGAGGAGACCACGACAGAAGAGACTACGACAGAGGCAGTTACCGAGTATGAGCCTGATGATACATATGAGACTACTACTGAGGCGACAACTGTGGCTGAAACCACAACTGCGGCGACCGAAGCCGAGACAGCAGCTGAGGTTCCTGCCGAGACTTGATATGATAATCTGCTGATATCATTTTTATAGCATATTAAAAGGCGACCCGGATATTTCGGATCGCCTTTCTTCTTATAAGCTTTCGATCGATCAGTATCTGAAAAGCTCTTTATAGAGAACTCTTACAGAGTAGTCGCAGTATGCTTCCGATACACCGAACATCATGGATATCTCGGATGCACCCTGGTTAACGATCTTGAGGTTGATACCGGCAGAAGAAAGCGCTGAAGCTGCTCTTGCCATGATACCGACTGACTTCTCCATTGCCTGACCTACGATCATTACGATAGCAAGGTCCTTTTCGATATGTACTTCGTCTACCTTGAGTTCGTTCTTTACTCTGTTGACTATGATCTCTTCTTTCTCGGCAGTAAAATACTTTTTTCTTGCTATGATCGTTACAGAATCGATACCGGAAGGCATATGCTCGATCGACACACCTTCTTCAGTAAAGATCTTAAGAAGATTCATAAGGAATCCGATCTCGTGATTCATAAGATACTTGGTGATCGTGATAGTAAGGAATCCCTTTTCACCCGCAATACCCGTAACCAAAGAATCAAAATGAGATCTTCTCGATACGATCTTTGTACCGCCGGCCTTGGGGTTATTCGTATTCTTAATGTGAACGGGAATACCTCTTACATATACGGGATAAAGAGCTTCCTCGTGAAGTACCTGGAATCCGGCATAAGCAAGCTCTCTCATCTCATCGTATGTGATCTCGGTAATAGGGAAGGGATTCTTTACTATGTTAGGGTTTACGGCATATACGTTATCTACATCCGTCCAGTTCTCGTATATCTCTGCACCTACGGCACCTGCGAGAATCGAACCCGTAATATCGGATCCGCCCCTTGAGAATGTTATGATCCTTCCGTCCTTTCCGTATCCGTAGAATCCGGGGAAGATACAAAGCTGCTTTTCGTATTTAAGCTCTTCGAGATTCTCATATGATTCACCGAGGATCCTGGCCTTGCCCATCTCATCATGTTCGAGGAATAGTCCGCACTTTTTGGGATTGCAATACTTTGCGGGATGACCGATGGATGTGAGATATCTTGCTACAAGTCTTGCACTGCAGTCTTCGCCCATTGCTTTTACGGAATCAAGATAATTTACATCGTCATTATAGTCAGCCGATGCCGTTGCTTCGAGAGTTTCCTTGATCTCGGGAAGTATATCTTCTACGTCAAGTTCGTCAGCTATCTCTCTGTATCTTTCTACGACTGCATCAAGTTCAGAACTGTAGTCATTGCCGGCAAGTCTTGCTTTAGCTACGGCGATAAGAAGATCAGTTACCTTGATATCATCCTTAGTCCTTTTACCGGGTGCGGAGACGACTACGATCTTTCGTTCCGGATCGTCAAGAACTATATCGCATACTTTCTTTATCTGAAATGCATTGGCAAGTGAAGTACCGCCGAATTTACAAACCTTCATTTTATCCTCTTTCCGAACGTCACCGTGTCTATGAGTGACGGACATTTGTTTTTCCAATGTGTACAATACTATCACAAGGAATTTTTGCGGGCAAGGCAAAATAAATAAAAATATAGACCTTATATCAATATATTATATAGACAGAATCACAACTGATCTGCTTTTCGGTTTACAATACGAAGCTTTACAGTTACAATCTTTGCCATGAATATATTTAGTGCAATGAAGCCCGATGCGGTCTATAACAGTCTTATGGATATCCCTCTTGATGATCTGAAATCTATGGGCAAGACATGCCTGCTCCTTGATTTTGATAATACACTCGGAGTCGATCATGCTACGGAACCAGGTGAGTATGCATTTGAGTGTGTTAAAAAGGTTAAGGAACACGGCTTTGACTGCTGTCTTGTATCAAATGCCAAGTCGGGAAGATCCGCAGGTATTGCATCAGCCCTTGAAATCCCTTGTGTTACATATGCTCATAAACCAAG
>CACZPC010000240.1 GCA_902782985.1 Oscillospiraceae bacterium | reverse complement strand
GGAAAGCTTCTTATGGCAGGTAACAGCAGGGAAGCATACCATTACACCGTGGGAGGAAGGATAAAGTTCGGTGAGACTGCAGCGGAGGCAGTTGTGCGTGAGGTCTTCGAAGAGACCGGTGTACATATGGAGATCGACAGATTAGGCTTTGTACATGAGAACTATTTCAAATGTGACGCACCTTCGAATATGGGTAAGCTCATATACGAGATCGATTACTACTTCTACATGAAGGTACCCGACGGGTTCGATCCCGCATCCATGACCTTCATGGAAGGAGATCAGGAAGAGAAACTTACGTGGGTAGATCTTGACGGTGACGCCAAATACTATCCCGAATTCTTCAAGACAGAGCTTAAGGCTCCTTCAAAGGATGTTAAGTTCTTTACTACGGATGAGAGGTGATCTTCCATGGCAAAGCAGAATATATTCGATAACGAGATCTTTTTCGAAGGCTACAAAAAGATAAGAGACAATGAAGTAAATGCCAATAACCTTTTTGAGATCCCCGCATTAAGATCACTGCTTCCGGACTTTAAAGGAAAGCGTATTCTGGATTTGGGATGCGGCTTCGGCGAGCACTGCATGGAGTATGTCAAAGAGGGTGCAGATAAGGTAGTAGGTATCGACATCTCCAAGAAGATGCTCGAAGTTGCAAAGAAAGAGAATTCCGATCCTAAGATCACATATATCCTTATGCCTATGGAAGATATAGGGCAGATAGAAGAGAAGTTCGATATCGTAATAAGCTCTCTTGCTTTCCATTACATAGATGACTTCGGCGGAGTAATAAAGAATATCCACGACCTCTTGGAAGAAGGCGGTATATTTGTATTCTCACAGGAACATCCATTAAGCACATGTCACAGAGACGGAGAGAGATGGACTAGAGACGAAGAAGGCAATAAGGTCCACCTTAACATAAAGGGTTACGCACTTGAGAGGGAGAACGGCAGCACCTGGTTCGTAGACGATGTCAAAAGATACCATCGTACGTTCTCGACGATAGTAAATACACTTATCGATAGCGGATTCATAATCGATAAGATGTTAGAGCCCGTTGCCGATGAGGAGATCTTAAGTAAATACCCTCAGTATAAGGACCTGTTCCATAAGCCTGATTTTCTTCTTGTAAGATCAACGAGACGCTAAAGATTGCTATAATGAAAGATAAGTACAGACGTCCCGACATCTATAAGATAATGTCTGATCCAAACGTGAAGGATGTTATCGGAGGCGGATCTGTACCGTGGTATTAAGAGCACTGTGAGGTTGGTCCTATGAGTGAAATAAAAGGAAAGAAAGCGGGGAATGCAGCAGTCACATTGGGAAGGATATCGATCATCCTCTCTTCTATCGGGCTGGCCGGAGGTATCATTATCGCTATTGCATTTTTGATCCCGAAGTCGGATGTCCCTCATAAGATCAGTAATGTAGAGGTTTTAAGATTGATAATGTTCCTGATCGGGGCCATCCCTACATATATCGTAGCTCCCGCCGGCGGTATAATGGGGATCATATCACTCGTAAAGATGAAAGGAAACGGTGACCGAGATATGAGACGGCTTCCGATCGCGGCTGTCATCATGGCTGTTGTTGCCGTGGTTATTGCTGTTGTCTCTATTCAGATAAATGTGAGGTTTTATTGATATGGCTGAGATCAAGAAAGCCTCGACTGCTTCCAAGGCGTTAGGGTGGATATCCGTTATAGCGTCTGCACTGGCTCTTGCAGGAGCCGCACTTACGGTCATCTCGGCGATGATGCCGAAATCTAACAGCGCAAGCGCGGCGATACAGTCTGAGGATGCGCACAGATTGCTGGTCTTTGTTATAGGACTGTTCTTGGCATTTTGCGGTTCAGGTGCAGGCACGCTTACGGGGATCATTTCTTTATGTACGATGCTCGGCAAGAATAAAGAGAAAAAGCTGTGGCTTCCGATAATCGGGATCGCCGTCGGTATAATATCTTTTATATCGGTCATATTCGGCATAGCATTATTATCGGAAAATACCTGAAGCTGAAGAAACAGGTCAGATAAGTGACATCAAAGATGATTATCGTCCCAAACTTAAGATCCTGATCTCGTTCGACTCTTCAAATCATTATATTTTTTCATAATAAGTTTACACAATCCCGCTTTTTACGAGGCGGGATCGTCTTTGCAGCGTGATAAAATTATATTGATTAGTCAGGCAGCTCAGGCATGTTATCTATATAGGAGACAGCGCTATGGATTTTGAAGGATTGCTTTCCGGAT
>CACZPC010000239.1 GCA_902782985.1 Oscillospiraceae bacterium | reverse complement strand
CAGGGGACTGAAAATCCCCGTGTCGGCAGTTCGATTCTGTCTCTGGGCACCAGAAGAAGTCATTCGGTAACGGATGACTTCTTTTTTTTCACCAAGTACAGTAATAGGAAGTCGATCAGATGCATAAAGCATCGTTTCGGCTGTTTGACGGATATTAAAGTTATGATAGCCGGAGAAACCGACTTAAGGGTCGTTATTCTTATTTGTGAGATTCAGGACCGGCAGGACCTGCACCGGGACGCGGTCCGCCAAGACCGACCATTCTTGTTATTAACGGAGCGAGTACAAGTGACAGGATGTAGCTTATGACTAAAGTGGGCAGGAGAAGCTTAGCCCATCCGCCGAGCCACATTATGGCGAAAGGCGGTACATTTGCCATAGCTTCTGCCGGGATCTTGCTCCTTGCGGATATGACGCCTATAAGGCTCAGGATCAGACTGACGATGAGCGTGTTCCCGAGTGAGAGGGGAATGGAATTAATGAGGTTGAACTTCATCCCCGGAGGGGTGGCGCCAGCCCTTCGTGCAAGTGACATTCCCATCTTACCGAGAGGCACGAATAAGGCTACCAGGACACCTACAACTATCGACAGGAAGATATTCGAAAGGTACAGCATCGGTACAGGTGCCCCGGCTGCTGCCTGAGGATTAGTCCTGATCAAAAGGAAGGAAGCGACTGCGCCCATGGCGGCAGACATGAGTATCCCCATAATGAGGTTCATAGCTCTTTCTTTCTTCTTCATATCTTTTACCGTCCTTTCAGTTTTCGGTTCTTCGCAGTTTATATAGAGCTTAACGTTCGATCGAGGAAAGGTACAGCACGGATGTATATATCCGGTCTTCCTGTCGTAGCTTCGGCGCTTATCGACCTTCTCGGGGCAATAGACGTCCCCTGAGACGAGCTTTGAGCGGCAGAATCCGCATTCGCCGCTCCTGCACCTGCCGGGGGCTCTGATGCCCGCCCGTTCGAGCGCTGTGAGAAGGCTCTCGTTTCCTGCGGCAGGGACGGTCCTGCAGGTGCCGTCGTTCATCACGACGGAAAGCTCGTAGGATGCGTTTGTCGTTTCCTTAAGATCGCGTTCCTTGAGCCTGTATTCACCGTATGCGTCGTACCTTACGCGTCTTCGCGGCAGTCCGAGCTTCCCGCACTCTCCCTCGATATAATCATACATCCCCTGAGAGCCGCATGTGAATATGCTGAAGTCATTGTTTACGTTAAATTCAGAAATCAGATCTGCCGATATAAGGCCGTGTCTGTATCCTTCTTTTTCTTCATCCGAGAGAACGACGACCGTTCTGATCTTGTCGCATCTTTTCGCGAGTGCTTCTATATCGTCCTTGAGCAGTATATCCTTTTCCGTTCTGCAGCCGTAGAGGATGGTCAGAGATCTTATATCCTCCGTGCCGTCTGCGACGGCACGTGCGATTGAAAGCAGGGGAGCTATACCGCTTCCTCCGGCTATGCCGATAACGTCTTTGGCGTCGCGGAGAGGTTCGTAAAAGAATGTTCCGCCGGGGGCGGAGATATCAGCCTCAGTACCGACTTTGAATTCGCGGTTTATATATTCGGAAGCAAATCCGTCCTTCATGGTCTTTATGAGTATCTTATATTCTCCCCTAAGTGCATCTTCGGGAGATGAGCAGATCGAATACGGGCGTGAGAGCTTTGAATCCCCGATCTTCAGAAACAGGCTTATGTATTGACCTGCTCTGAAGTAAGCAAGCTTATCGGTGCCTTTTGCTCTGTCCGGTATCAGGGTATAGCATTTCGCTCCGCCCAGATCTTTTATCTCGGATACTTTGACATGCTGTATCTTCGGGTGCAGTGAAGAGGCTATTATATTGGCGTTATATTCGTACTTGGGCAGCATATCGGATGCTGATTCGATGACCTTGCGCCTTTCGGGGATTATCCTGTCGAATCTGTCCTCGGGGATATTTCTTAGGTAATCTCTCTTATTCATTTCTGCCGCCTCCCATCACGTAGCCCATGATCTTATAGGCGGTCCTGTCCCCGTATGTATATGTAGGATAGTAGCCTGACAGAGCAGCACCGTGCCCGCCTGTAAAGAAGAGACCGGGGACTGTCTGTTCCATTCCTTCCGACAATGTCCTTGCCGCCATACCGTCCCACTTTTGAGATTCATAGCCGTAGATCGTGCCCTGCGGCGAGCCCATATAACGAGCGAATGTGATCGGAGTAGCTATCTCTATCTCTTCGATATGTTCGCGGATCTTATATCCCATGATACGCTCCAGGTCACTTATCATTTCGTCGGCGACCCTGCGCTTGGTCTTAACATAATCCGCCTCGGTCACGTCAGCCCATGCATCTGCAGTATATGATCTGGTCAGTACCAGTTCAGTCGTTCCTTCGGGCGAGCAGTCGGGGACTTCAATATTAAGACAGCAGACATCAAGGGAGAATTCCTTGCCGTTACGAGTCTTGGATTCATTGTATATCGCGGCGCTATCGGCCGTGGTGCTTATATAAACAGAGTAGTCATTTATCCCCAGTTCTTCGGGAGGAGCATCAAGTCCCAGATATACGCATACGGATCTGAAACCGTATTTTCGCGCATTTGTCTTTTTGCGTTCATATGCAGGTACGACGGATCTGTCATCCAGAAGTTTTGAATAAACGATCTCGGGGAATGCGTTAGAGGCTACCGCCGTCGATTCGAATATGCGGCCGTCGGCTGTCTGAACTCCCTTAACGGCACCGGCGTGCGTAAGGATCTTCGTGACTTCCGTCTCGTAAAGGATCCTGCAGCCGAGTTCGCAGGCGCGTTCGGCTATAGCGGTCGACAGCTGATGGGATCTCATCTTCGGAACGAATGCTCCGGTGATCAGATATGAGTAAAGCAGCAGGATATAGCGCGTGGCATCGACTGTCTCTATATCGACTCCGACATAAGGCCAGTAAGCGGTAAGCAGGTCGAAGCATTCATTGCTCATGCCGAGCTCGCGAAATAATTCGGCTGCGGTCATGGGCATTATCTTCATGAAGTTCTTGTGTTCTTTCTTCAGTATTTCGGGATCGGGCCTGCCGCGTGTCAGGCCGTAATACTCAAGGCCTCGGGCTACATCCTCGGCAGCCGCGAAAAGGTCTTCGACGGCATTGACATCCCCGGGGTAGTGTTCTTCGAAGAAGCGTAATACCTTATCTCTGCCGTTCGGGAGAGTAACGTCCAGGGACCTTTCGTTATCGTTCTCTATGACATATCTGAATGCATCCTTGGTGCGGATCATGTCAACATCGATACCGAGTTCGCTGAAGATCTGTGTCAGTCGGTTATTCTCTTCTCCGGTTCCGAAGTTGGGGATCTCGTGAAGAGATGCTTCGAATTCGAATCGCCCTCTTACGAAGCTTGTTGCTGCACCTCCGGGGAGATTATGCCGTTCCAGTACAAGTACCTTAAGCCCCAATTGTGATGCGCGGCATGCTGTCATCAGACCGCCGTTACCCGCTCCTATTACGATAAGATCATACTTGTCCGCCATTTGAATTCCCCCTCGCTGTGAGGCAAGATTGTATAACCTTCACAAAACAATTATATAATTCGCAAAGAAATTTGTGAATAGTGAGTGCGAATGGTGTTTTCCGGCATTTCCGCAGTAAGAACGGAAAATCTTTTATGACAGATTGCATATCAGAAGCCGATCGAATTCACAAAATATTTTTAAATATACGCATGCGTATATATTTAAAAATAGAGAGCTCAGTTATATAATTATTTTTGTTTTGCTTCTATTATTTTGCAGAACAGAGGGAGAAATATAAAAATGGAAAAGCCGTTTACCGGTACTATTGAAGAGATTTTGAGCAAGCTCGGTACAGACACTGACAAGGGTCTTACTTCTACCGAGGCAGGCGAGAGATTAGAGAAATTCGGTCCCAATACTCTGGGCGAGGAGAAGAAGGTTCCGCTCTGGAAGAAGTTCCTTTTACAGTTTGCGGATGCCATGGTCATCATCCTTATCGTAGCTGCTGCACTTTCGGCTGTAATGGCGATCAAGGAGAATAACGGATTCGAGGGCTGGATCGATGTATTTGTCATCATCGCGATCGTTATCCTTAATGCCATCCTCGGCGTATATCAGGAAGGTAAGGCCGATCAGGCTCTGGCAGCTCTTAAGAAGATGAGTTCTTCCCAGAGCAAGGTCATCCGTAACGGTGAGCTCATTATGGTAGATTCCGAGCGACTCGTTGAAGGCGATATCGTTTCCATCGATGCAGGTGATGCCATTGCCGCGGATATCAGACTTATAGATTCCAATTCACTTCAGGCAGAGGAATCGTCCCTTACGGGTGAATCAGTTCCCGTCGATAAGGATGCCAAGGCTATCCTTGATGAGGACTGCTCCATCGGTGACCGTAAGAATATGCTCTTCATGGGTACGGCTGTTACATACGGACGTGCAAAGGGTGTAGTTGTAGGCACAGGCCGCAATACCGAGCTCGGTAAGATCGCGGATAAGCTTACCAGCATAGAGAATGAGACAACACCCCTTCAGAAGGGCCTTAATGCATTGGGCAAGGTACTTGCCGTAGTATGTATCATCGTATGTATCATCGTATTCCTTGTTGATATCTTCGTTCAGAAGCAGACTGTCATGGATGCTCTTATGACGGCCGTATCTCTTGCGGTCGCTGCTATCCCCGAGGGACTTGCGGCTGTAGTTACCATCGTCCTTTCGATCGGTATGACGAAGATGGCGGAGAGCAATGCCGTAGTAAAGAGACTTCTTGCAGTAGAGACATTGGGGTGTGTTGACGTTATCTGCTCTGATAAGACAGGTACTCTTACACAGAATCAGATGACGGTTAAGGTCCTCTACGACGGACTTCATGTATATGATGTCGAGGGTAACGGATATGCTCCCGACGGACGTATCTTAGGACCTGACGGCAAGGTTCATACTCCTTCGGGTGTGAGCGAAATGCTCTGCCGCGCAGCAGTGCTCTGTAATGACGCTTCCATCGTTAAGGGCGATGACGGTTCTTATTCCTGTATCGGTGATCCTACGGAGGGGTCTCTTACGACATTAGGATCCAAGTGCGGTATGATCAGGGAAGAGATGATGAATCGCTTCAAGAGAGTTAAGGAACTGCCTTTCGACTCTGATCGTAAGATGATGACCACATATAACTCTGGTATCGAGGAAGGTAAGCTTATCAGCTTTACCAAGGGTGCTCCCGATATCGTTCTCAGCAGATGCGCATATTATGCGGACAAGGATGGCGAGCATCCCATGACTCCCGAGTTCATGGACAGGATCACAAAGCAGAATCACGAGTTTGCAAGCAAGGCTATCCGTGTTCTGGCTTTTGCATACAGAAGACATGATGATGTCAATGTAGAACCTGATTTCTCGCACGAGAAGGATCTTATCTTTATCGGACTTATCGGTATGATCGATCCCGAGAGAGAAGAAGCTAAGGCGGCGATCGCCGTATGTAAGCAGGCAGGTATCAGGACAGTTATGATCACCGGTGACTTTAAGGATTCGGCTGTTGCCATCGGTAATAATCTCGAGATGATGGATGACGGTGCAGGTGCACTTTCCGGTTCCGAACTCGACAAGATGAGTGATGAGGATCTTCGTGTTGCCTGTGAGACTACTAATGTCTATGCCCGTGTATCTCCCGAGCATAAGGTAAGGATCGTAACTGCTCTTCGTGACAATAATCACATTGCTTCAATGACAGGTGACGGCGTTAATGATGCTCCTGCTCTCAAGGCTGCTGACATCGGTGTTGCCATGGGTATTACCGGTACTGACGTATCCAAGAATGCCGCAGACATGATCCTTATGGACGATAACTTCGCTACTATCGTTAAGGCGGTAGAGCAGGGAAGAGTTATCTATGCGAACATAAGAAAGTTCGTAAGCTTCCTTCTGTCATGTAATGTAGGTGAGATACTCGTTATCTTCCTTATATCGCTTATACCTAATACGTTCATCCCCGGTATTGCAGCTCCGCTTACGGCGATCCAGCTTCTCTGGCTCAATCTCGTAACGGATTCATTCCCCGCACTTGCTCTCGGACGTGAGAAGGGGGAGCCCGGCATAATGAAGCTTCCTCCCCGTAAGAAGGGTGAGCCTATCATCAACGGATCCATGAAGATAAGCATCGCGGTCCAGTCACTGGCTATCTTCGCCAGTGTAGCTACGGCTTTCCTCGTTTCCCTTACATCTACATCGAACTTCTTCTTCGATACATCTTCGAATGAGAGTATCACGGGCGCAAGGACGATGGCTTTTGCTACATTGATCTTAGCTGAGCTCTTCAGAGCCTTTGCGGCAAGATCAGAGAGGGTATCGGTATTTAAGCTCGGTCTTTTCACCAATAAGATGATGAATGCTGCCGTAGGTCTGTCGATCATTATGCTCCTGGCTGTTATCTACATTCCGGGAATCAATAAGATCTTCGATAATATTGCTCTTAATCCCACTGCATGGCTCCTTATCATCCCGTTGGCGCTGATCCCCTTTACGGCAAGTGAGGTATTTAAGACGATCAAATCAAAAAAGCAATAATGATTGCATTAGACAGAGTCGTATGTTATCATTATTCGGCTGATAATTCGGTTTGGAGGCATGATTGAATGACACCGTTAACTATTATTTTTTCTATTCTTGATATATTGGCCGGGATCATCATGGTCGGTCTTTTCCTTGTACAGGAAGGTAATGACCGCGGTATGGGTGTTGTATCCGGTGCTACCAATACGATGGATTCTTACTACAGTAAGACTAAGGGCAGATCTCTTGAGGAGAGGCTTAAGTCTGCAACATTGATCACTGCAGTCATTTTTGCAGTTGTATCTGTTGTTCTTTATCTTTCCATCACAAAGCATTGGTAAGAGATCATTTGATCGAACTTACAAGACCGTCTTGCATAAGACGGTCTTTTTTTATTTAATTACTATATAGAGGTGAACGAACTATGGCTAAGTACAGTAATAAAAAGAGCAGATCTTCAGTAAATATGAGTATAAGGCAGCAGGAGAGGAACGGTGCTATGAAGCCCCTCGATCCCGAAGCCCCCAGGTGCTTTTCGGATCTTGCTCCCAGAGGTCCGCAGCAGGTAAAGAATCAGGTAATAGGACTTCTTGTTGAGAATGGTGAGGGCGGCACGGTAATGCCGGATCCGCAGTTTAAAGCTACCAACTTCGGTCCCGTAAGGATCGATAAGAATAATCTAAACGGTGCGCCTTTCAAGATGACCGTTGTCTGTGAGATATTAAATCCCGACTCCGAGAACCGTGACTACAGAGGTAAGATCGTCGAGGTATTAGGCGATATGGGAAATAATGACGTCAAGATGCTGGCGGTACTTCGTCAGTTCGGCCTGGCGCAGACATTCCCCGAGGCAGTGCTCGAAGAAGTAAAGGATCTGCCCGTTAATCCCGATCCCGAGACGGTTGAAGAGGAGATAAAGGGCGGAAGACATGACCTTCGTGATCTTCTGACTATCACGATCGACGGCGAGGAGGCTAAGGATCTTGATGATGCCATTTCCATCGAGGAGATCCCGGGCGGAAATTATAAACTTTATGTACATATAGCGGATGTATCTCATTATGTAAGAGAGAACACCGAGCTTGATAAAGAGGCGATGCTCAGAGCTACATCGGTCTATCTTGTCGACAGAGTTATCCCGATGCTTCCGCCCAAGCTCAGTAACGGCTTGTGCAGCCTTAATCCCAATGTTGACAGATTATCGATGACTGCCGAAATGCTCATAGATGAGAACGGCATCACATATGACGGTAATCTTTATGAGAGTGTCATAAGAAGTGACCGAAGGATGAGCTATAAGGAATCATATCGTATCCTCACCGAGCCGAAGGATAGTGATGCTTCTGAGTATGGACCTATCGTCGAAATGCTCCGCAAGATGAAGAAACTCGCCGAGATATTAAAGAGGATGAGAGACGGCAAGGGTGCCATCAATTTCGAATTCCCGGAGACAAAGGTCATCCTTGATGATAAGGGCGATGTACTCGATATCATGGCTTATCCCATTAATTTCTGTAACGGTATAATCGAGCAGTTCATGATCTGTGCCAACGAGTTCGTCGCTGAGAGATTCGCTACCATGAATTATCCTTTCGTATACAGAGTTCATGAGGATCCCGATTCGATCAAGATCTCCAAGTTCTGCAATGTGGCTAAGACATTCGGTGCCGTCGGAAGACTCTCAGGTAAGATAACTCCGCTGATGATCTCGGAATATATGTCCACGATCAAGGATGATGAGGCTAAGCCGATGCTCGATACGGTCCTCTTAAGATGTATGGCAAAGGCCAGATATGCTCCTGACTGCCTCGGGCACTTCGGACTGGCATCCAAGTTCTACTGCCATTTTACGAGCCCCATCAGAAGATATCCCGATCTTTATATCCACAGGATAATCAAGAGTTATATACACGGTGAGAAGAAGAGAAGGCATTTCGCCGGACTCGTCGGCAGTGTGTCGGATCATTCATCTGATATGGAGCGTAATTCCGTAGAAGCCGAGCGTGCATCAAATGATGTTAAGATCGCTCAGTATATGGCCGATAAGGTCGGTCAGAGATTCATTGGCAGGATCACGTCCATAATCGGCGCAGGCGTCTTTGTAATGCTTCCGAATACAGTTGAGGGATTCGTTCCCTTCAGGACGATGTCGGATCACTATATCTTCGATGAGAGGGCATACAGAGCGATCGGTTCACGTACAGGGCGAAAGCTCACGATCGGCATGGAGGCAGAGGTCATTGTTGCAGCCGTCGATACCGATATGAACCGCATAGACTTCGTCTTCTCTGATGAGGTAGAAGGTACGGTCAGGAAGAGTTCCTCGCGAGACAAAGATGACAAGGTCAATGTCGGCAGACGCAAGGCGAAGACTCTTGCAAGGAAAAGAGGAAAGAAGTCAAGAAGAGCATTCTGATAACGACCCGACATGACATGTCCTGATGCCCGTAAACAGGCAATTCTCGCGACATGTCGTGTTATTTTCGCGTCAAATTCGCTATCTTGGAGCCGTAACAAGGCAAGGGGGGTATCCGGACAATGGATCAAAAGAAGATCGGTCGTTTCTTAAGGTCACTTCGTAATGAGAAGGGACTTACGCAGGAACAGCTGGCCGCTCACTTCAATACAACTTCCAGATCCGTATCAAGGTGGGAGACGGGATCCAGTCTCCCTGATATCTCCCTGCTTGTAGATCTTGCTGATTTCTACGATGTAGATGTCAGAGAGCTTATCGACGGCGAAAGGAAAAGCGACATGATGGACAGCGAAATAAGGGAAGTAGCGGACAAGATGGCGGACTATGCAGGCAATGAGAAGGATAAGCTTTTAAGGTTTATCCAGATCGCGGGAGTAATAGGAGTATTCGTATCACTTCTGGTGATCGTACTTCAGATAGTAGGATACGAGCCTGATTTTAAAAGATTTATAACTATAGTCGTATCCTTCATATCACTTGTGATCACGGCGACGATCACGCTCTATGTAACCGGCATCCTCAAGAGAATTGCGAAGCATAAGAAACTCGTATTTGCCATCAAGCTGATCACTATAATCATGCTTCTGGCAGGAGTAGGTCAGGTGGTGCTCCTGACGGCTATTGTCGGACTTTTTTACCTCGACACACGTATAAACAAGCCTGTCGCGATGACGGATACGGCAACATATAACGAATATCGAAATGAGACAAAGAGCAAATACAAATTCCCATCTTATGATATGACGGCAGTCCTGCCTGAGCATATCGATGAAGCATCCGTCACGGACTATCAGTATACATACTATAATCCCTGGGATCCCCAGTATATCCTTTATATGACCGTATCCTATGACGAGGCTTCCTATGAAGCGGAGATTGCCCGCCTGGAAGAGATCGGAGTAGAAGACTATACGGGTATATATTCGGTAACGGGAGAACCCGACGGCTACGATCTGGTAGCAATGGACAGCGACAGCTATAACGGCTTCGTATATGCCATGGTACCCGAAGGCGATAAAAAAGAAGACCACTCCGTCACATACGTAATGATCTTCTTCTATAATTATTTCCTTGATCTTGATATTAATAGCTATATGCGTCAGGAATATCTTCTGCCGGGCTTTAATGCCGAATTAGAAAACCCCGACCGGCAGGCATTTGATGAGCGATTTAAAGAGCAGAATGGGCTTCTGTAATAAACTCGCTGTATTCCTTCGCGATGATGTCCCAGTCCATGTCGAATCTTGCCATATGTTTCTCTACTGCAGCTCCGGCAGCTTCCTTATCATGGGATTTGATGGCATT
>CACZPC010000238.1 GCA_902782985.1 Oscillospiraceae bacterium | reverse complement strand
TCAGGCACATGGTGCCATAGCCAAGCGGTAAGGCCAAGGTCTGCAAAACCTTTATTCCCCGGTTCAAATCCGGGTGGCACCTCCAGACTGATGAGACCTCGGGATCTTATAAGGTTCCGGGGTCTTTGTTTTAAGCCGCTTTTTATCTTCATGTAATTGTTTTATAATTAGCGGGATTACAACTTTAGGAGCATCGATATGAAAGAAGAGATAAAGCAGGTCCTGGAAAGATACGATCAGCTGGTCGGACTTATCCTCGATCAGAAGATAGATGAATTCGCGGACAAAATGGACGAGAGGCCTCCCGAGGAGGACGATGTCACATACGAGACGTATCTGCAGCGTGTTACCATGCAGGAGACCGAAGAGCAGAGCAAGGCGATGGAGCAGGAGCCCAATGATCTTCTCGGCGGTAAGTCCATGAATGAGTATTTCGCGCAGCTGCCTTTCGAGGAGCTTAAGGAGATACTGGAGTATAGTGCTCTCGAGCTCGATCGCGGCGTGCCCGATTCCGTCGTTGCCGCAGTAGCAGGGAATAAGGACCGCAGCGAGGTCATCTCATATTCCGAGCAGATCGTAAAGGATGCGGCCTGGACTGATGAGGAACTCGGCAATGAGGACTCCCTCTTCGAGATGGAATTTCAGAAGGTAAAGGCATGCTTCAAGGTGCTCGCTCAGATGAATGAGGCGGGACTTCTTGTACAGGTGCTCGACAGATTTATGAGCTATCCGAAGATCCCTGATTTCGTGGCCGATTCGGTAGCTGAATATATCGAGGCATTCCCTGACGAGTCCGTGCCCCTTCTTATCGAAAGGCTCGAAGAGCACAGGGACGACGGTCTTGAAGGCCCCTGTGAGGATCTGGTCATCATGCTTACCAATATCGGTAAGAAGGAGCAGATGCCCGAGATCTACGATGCTTTAAGATCCGCTTTCCGCTATATGAACAATAAGATCTATGCGGTCATCTGCCTTGCCGATTACGGTGATCCCAAGGCGGTGCCCATGCTCAAGAGCTATATCAACCGACATCAGGATACTATCGACAGGGATCTCTTCTATGAGATCATGTCAGCCATCCAGAACCTGGGCGGAGATATTTCCGATATCTCGGATCCTTTCGGTGATTTTACGAAGAAGATGAAGAAGAATGGTTGATCGCGAACCCTCGGTCACTGCGCTCCTCGAAAGGCTTGAGGACGCATCATATTCGGACTACATACTGCTGGGTCACCAGAATGCCGGTCATATAGGCGTCTCGATCAGGACGCATGACGGTACCGAATCCGATATCAAGAACCTGACTGGATCGCATCCCGCGGTCGTCGGTGTGGATACTCTGGCTTTTACCGGCTACGAGGGCAATCTCCTGGATCTGGTCAAGACCGTAAAGCAGCTTAATAAGGAGGGTGTGATCATCACCCTTTCTTCTCATATGCCCAATTTCTCTCTGGGCGGGGATGAGTTCTTCGATTATTCCCCCAATATTACTGAGGGGGATGTGGGAAGACGCATAATGCCCGGCGGAGATCTCAATGAGAAATATAACCGCTTCCTTGATATGATCGCGGAATTTGCAGTCAAATGCGTCGACCTGGAAGGCGAGAGGATCCCCATGATCTTCAGGCCATTCCATGAGTCTAACGGGTCATGGTTCTGGTGGGGAAGGCCCCATCTGTCGGATGAAGACTATATAGCGCTCTTCAGATATACATGCGATTACCTGTCTGACGTCAAGGGCATCAAGAGTTTCCTGTATTCCTATTCGATGAACGGCTTCTTCGACTGCGAGGATGATGTGATGTCCAGATATCCCGGCGATGATTATGTCGATATCCTCGGTATCGATATCTATAATGACAGGCCCCATGAAGGCGACGGATTCCTCGACAGGCTCAAGTCGTCGCTTGAGATCCTGGAGTCCTGTGCCATGGACCACGGCAAGCTCTATTCCATTGCCGAGATAGGACTTCGGACTCTGGACAGTATCCCCGGCGGTTTTTATGAAGGACTTGCGCCGAGCGGGAATTTGGTCGATAATTGGTTTACTGCTCTTCACGATGCACTCGTATCTTGTGAGGCGGGGATAAGGGCTTCCTATCTCCTCTTCTGGGCAAACTTCTCCGATACCCAGTTCTGGGTCCCATATGAGAAGGAGGGCTTCAGACATGAGATGTGTGATGATTTTATAAAGTTCGCATCCAGTGAACATATAAGGTCAGCCGGTGGAGAGATAAGCTGATCTGCAGGCTTAACTCAGTTGGTAGAGTGTCAGCTTCCCAAGCTGAATGCCGCGGGTTCGAGCCCCGTAGCCTGCTCCATATCGGGATGAAGTCATCTGCATAAGGCGGGTGACTTTTTCTTTTTGAAGAAAAATCAAAATTCATCTCAGAAATGTATTGACAAATCACTCTCCCCCCAATATAATTATCAACGTCGCTTGAAACGCGGGATTAACTCAGTGGTAGAGTGTCACCTTGCCAAGGTGAAAGTCGCGAGTTCGAATCTCGTATCCCGCTCCATCAGAAGCCTGTGCATATCGCACAGGCTTTTTTGTTGTTGTATAATATATTTGTTATTCGGATACGGAAGATATGGGAGAGTGTTATGAAGATCGGTACGGATTCGGTTCTGTACTTCGAGGTGCGTTATAGGACGTACTTCCTTTCGCGATATCCTTATAACCTGTTGGTATTGTCATGACCCGGTGTCGGAAGCACCGGTTGTGAGATATATGGAATTAAGGGGGAAAGGTTATGAGATTTACAGGAAATTACGATTATTATTTCTTCAGCGAGCAGCCGGTATCGGATGCGGAGGAGAGGTCAGAGATCTATACTCAGCAGCGTAATCAGGCAATGGGATTTATGCGAAATGCTTTCACTCCGAGTGATGATCCGGCAGAGAATATCAAGAAGTTCGTTCCGCTGGGGATCTTTTTCTTTGCGGTTTTTGCGATGATCATCTGCTCGGTGAATAAGATGGTCACTCCGATCGTCTATATCTTCGGCGGATTATTTGTTGCATTCGGTATCATGGGACTGTTATCCAAGGGTACGGATAATTCGATGTATGACGGCGTGCCGCAGACCGGCAAGATGCCCGGATGGCTCGGCGGTTCGATCGCTATGATCATCGGACTTTCGGTGATAATTCCCGAGCTGTTTGTATCGAAGATCGGTTCAGCAAAAGTTCTGATGACCATATGCGGCTGCGGATTCGGTTTTGCGGGACTTCTGTTTATCGGCATTTCGATAGGAGGATTTATCAGAAATGCAGTGTGTTACAAAGAGGAAGTAAATGCCAGATGTATCGGATATCTGAAGAGTATGGCAAACAGTGAAAGCGAAGGACGTAATCATTTATATGTCGTAGGTGTGCCGGTATTCGAATACTACTATAACGGTCAGACATATCAGGCGTTTCAGCTTGGAGATATGAGATCGGGCAAACTCTCGCCGGACCTCGGAAGCACTGTGACCATCAAGGTAAAT
>CACZPC010000237.1 GCA_902782985.1 Oscillospiraceae bacterium | reverse complement strand
TATAAACCACCGTAAAAAAGACGATGATAACTATATATATGCACTTATCCGCCCTTCTGTAAGAGTAATTCCCCCTAATAAAATGCCGCACCAGCAAAGCCAGCATCGGCACTAACAGAAATGACGAGAGTGATTGTATGAACATGGAGATCTCAGAGACATATAGATTTCCGCCGGTACCCAAAGACGAGGAGATAGAATAAGCCAGCACGCTACCTATATAGACAGTCATTATCAGGAACAGGATTATAAAGAATTTTCTGTTCCATCCTTCCATCTTTCTTGAAGATATCGACTGTATAAGTCCCAGGATCGCTATTGCCAATCCTGACACAGAGATAGAGATATTAATCGCTGACGCCAAGGATATCATAGTCTTGCAAGCCCTTTAACGGGATATCGAAGGAAGGGGAACTGATTACGTATACCTTCAGGAGTCAAAGGTTTGAGCATGAATCCGCAAGCCCCGGTAGCCCACGCATCAAAGGCATAGTCTGCGTGAGACGTAAGATATATGACATTTATCTTAGGATTGATCGATATAAGCTCCTGACATATATCAAGACCGCTGAACTTTCCCATCTCGATATCGATAAAAGCCAGATCTACCCTTGTACTTCTGGAAAAATCCAAGGCTTCAAGCGGATTACTGAACCCTCTTACGACACAATCCGGCATAACACGCTCAAGTACCGGCAATCCGCCTCTTAAGATTATCTTCTCATCGTCTATAAGTATCGCACAGGTCTTCGACGAATCATCTTCTTCAACATTATTAAAGAGTTTTTCAACATCTACTTTAAGAATATCTGCAAGCTTAGAGATAAAAGCTGCATCGGGACTTCGTCTTCCGCTTTCCCAACTGGCTATACTCGATCTGTCTACAAAGAGCATATCGGCTAATTGCTGTTGGGATAATCCGCGCTCCATCCGCAGTTTGCGAAGAGCTTCCGCAATAGTCAAGCTCATAAGCCATACCTCCGATATTATGAATATACCCGAATTAGATAAATAAGACTTCACTATTATGTAAACATACTATGAAGTGTCAATATGACACATCCTATTACATCTTATGAAACGGGCCGAATGATCCCGCCGGATCAGATGGAGAATATAACACCCGCCAGAGGTGACATGACTATCATCACGACCGAGAAGCACCATGAATTTACTGATATAAGTGTAGCTCTTTGAGCCGGAGGGACTATGCTATTAAGCTCAACATCAGATCTGATCTGGATAAGATCGTCCGCAAAAGCTGCCATAAAGCCCCCTGCCGTCATGATCAAGGCCACTCCGGTAAAATTCGCCATGAAGCCGAGAGTTACTGTCACGAAGGACAATAAGAATATCCTCTTCATAGGCCATGTCTTGACCTTTACCGATAATGCGGCTCCGACGATACCTCCTACCGACATAACAAAGAGCAGAGGCCCGAGGACCCAATCCTTAACACCCGCCAGCGGAAGCCTTGCCTGAAGAAAGAATAACAGCAGCACATCTACCGCCCCCACAAGTGCATTGCGGAATATAAGACCTGCAACCTTCTTATTCCCCCTTAAGAATCTAAAGCTCTCCTCATAGCATTCACGTACCTTCCTTATAAGTGTCTTATCATTGTTCTTTGTAATTACTTTATTCTCCATAAGACCTGACACTATAGCGATCTGAACAAGACTTATGCCGATACTTATCATCTGCGCCTTTGTATTACCCAGCATTACTGCAAGACCTGCGGCAAGAGTCGCCGCTCCGTTTGCTACTCTGTAGATCATTGTCTGCTTGGATATATATCCGTCGTACATATCCTTCTTATCATGCTCCAGCAAAGTATCGTAAGCTATAGCAGAATCAGAACCGCTGGCGAAGTTATACGTAAATGCCGAGAACGCTATCGAAATGCACACTCCGGGAAAGCTTACGAACAATATCCTGACAAGCGAGGATACTATCGAACATACGCAAGATACCAGAAGGCTCTTCTTCCTGCCGAATACATCCGCAAACATTCCTGAAGGTATTTCCGCCATAAGGCTTACCGCATGAAAAACAGTCTCAAAGAGACCCACTTCAAATATCGTAAAGCCCTGCGATATGAGCAGGAGCACCCAAGCAGCTCCCGCTATCGATAAGTTGCCCAGCAGGTTATATGCATATAATCTGCGAAGCTGTTTCTTGATCTGTTCCATATAAAAACTCCTTATTACCGAATGGTTCAAAGGAGTCAGGACGTCTTTTTCAGAATGGGAATATCTTATTTATTTTCCGAAAAAGGGCGCACTGACCCTGTCGGAAGCATTGTAATAACCGTTCATAAGCTGAATATTAGTCGTTATCCAATACATATTCTGCGCCCCTTTCAAAAGTTTGCCATATTATATCAAATGCATCGATCTAAATCAATCTTCGGAAAAATCATCGGCGATCTTCTTTACGTCATCCCAAGATTCTACAAATACCTTTGCTATAACGGGATCAAAGTGTGTTCCAGCACCTTCCTCTATCATCTTCATGGCCTGATCAAAAGTAAACGGCTCTTTATAGCTTCTTCGTGATACGAGAGCATCGAATACGTCAGCTATGGTCATTATCCTGGCCGAAAGAGGTATCTCGTCTCCTTTCCTGCCTTCGGGATATCCCGTACCGTCCCATCTCTCATGATGGAAATTAGCCATATTGGCAGCCATCCTCAGATACTGCGAATCCGGCACTTTCTCCATAACCTGCTCGATAACCTTTCGACCAGCTGACGTATGGCTCTTCATGATGGCATATTCCTCATCGGTAAGCTTTCCGTTCTTATTAAGGATGAGATCAGATATAGTTATCTTACCTACATCATGAAGAGGTGCGGAGTCTCTTAAGTATTCAATATATTCATCCGTTACATAATCGGTATACAGTCCTCTTTCCTTCAGTTTCTTACCGATAAGCTCGACATAAGCCGAAGTTTTCTTGATATGATCGCCTGTAACTTTATCCCTGTTCTCTACCATATCCGCCAAAACGAAGATTAGTCCGCTTTGCATCTTGGCGATCATCTCCGTCTTACTTCTTATGTCCTGAACATATTCCATACTGTCGGCAGTCGTCTTGGTAAAAGCTCCGTACAGATTTTCTATCTCATCACCTGTGTGGATATCGAGCTTTTTTATCTGATCGACATTCTCCTCCATTACTTCCTCGCTGTTATATGCAAAGGCTTTAGCCGTAAATGCCATGGAATTAACGGGGTAGATTATTCCGTAATCGGCAAGCCAGAGTCCTACTGCCATAACAAGGATGAAGAATCCGGTAAACAGAGATATCTGCTTGGCAAGAAATGAATGAGATTCCGTAACAAGCTGCGTCATCGATATATCTGCAGCTGCATAACATACACAATGCCCATCTGAATCATACACCGGAGCATAAGCCGTAAGAAGCCAGCCATATGAATCATTGGTGATAACTGAAGGTATCTTCTCTCCTTTTAAGAGTGACGGGATATATTCACTGAATCCCTCATCGAAAGGAATGACTTCACCGGGCTGTGCCGCCTCTTCTTCGCCCTCGACATCAAGATCAAATACGACATGGCAACCGTCTTCTTCGATCTTGTAGACATAGACATATTTGATATCGGGAGATCCGTCCCTTAATCTGTAAAGGACTTCTTCTGTTTCCCTATATCCTTCTGCGTTCTCTCCTTCTGTCAAATACTCATCAACTCTGTTTCCGTCTATCACATCTGCCGCAAGACGAGCAACACCTTCTCCCAACACCGTATGATCATCTATGGTCGCTCTCTTAAAAAGGAAGTAACCTATAAGCACCGCGACTATCGCCACCAGCAATGAGGCTACCGTAAGAAGGAGCAGTATCTTGGTACGAAGAGAGATCCTGCGTACGCCGCCTTTATTCATGGCAAAGATGATATCATCCGGGATCGGCCTTTGCTGCCATCCGTCATATCTGAACCGCTCCTCTATCTTATTCGGCAGTACCTTGATGATAATAAATACGATGACTACCGTGATAAGCTTATCGATAACATCTATCGAATAATCCGCCAGGAACTGAGAAACAAATAAAGACATCGAAGAAGATTCATAGATCTTCTTGGCCAAAGATGCCGTTATGCCTTCATTGGCAAACCCGAACAGAAACCAGGTAAGTACCGATCCGATACCTCCTCCTACAAAGGCAAGAGCAAGGACCGCGACCAATGTCTTATACAGCTTTTGAAAGAAACCCCTTTTGGAAAGATAAGAAGTCAGTAAGGCTATAAGAACATTGATGACACCGTAATATATGGAAGAGAATCCGGATGTAAAGATCTTGAAGATATTGGTAAAGAATCCTACTGCCACACCCGGGAGCGAACCGCTCATAGCAGCTATAAGTACTGTTCCTATAGAGTCAAGATATATCGGAAGTCCGGTCACCTCGGCTACATTGGAACCCAGTATATTAAGAAGTATTCCAAGGACAGACAATAAGATAACGCGCCCAAGCCGATGGCGCATCACACCTTCTGTAACTGCCTTCTTTAACTGCATCATATAACGCCCTCAAGACTATATCTAATGCAATTTTATCATAATAATTTTAGAAAATATTAACGGACTGTGAACCTTTTACAGAGTATTTTACTCCAGTACGGCATCAGAGATAACAACATAGAGATTACCGCCTTCGGTATATGTATCAAACACCCCGTAAACAGTTATCTCATCATCATCTTCAGGATAATCTCCCTCCGACAGCCTGTACTCAAGGCCCTGGGAACAACACTGAGCGGCATCCGTGATAAAACATCCGTAATACGTGGTATCGGATGCTTCATCATAATATGATACGGCTTTCCCGGTCATCCTGATGGTATAACCAACATAGGAATCAGGCGAAGTGACAAGAGAATAAACATTTGCATAGACCAGATCTGCATTCATCAATGTAAGATCGAAATCCGCTTCCCCGCCTGCCGTGACATTCTGAAATGTTTCCTCGGAGACGCCGGTATCTTCAGTTTCTTCAGCCGAAGAGCCGATCGCCTCCTCCGAAGCCATGCCGCTTTCAAGAACATCACGCACTCCCGTTGTCGTGCTTTGGATATGAGCTCCTGCCGCACTTTCGGAATTACAGGATGAAAGCAACAGAGCTGCCGTTATTGAAAGTGAAATTACTCTCACGATACACTTCACCGATATCATCTCCTTATGATCAGTTCAATGCACTTTGCAGTACATTAAGATTATCGCTCATGATCGACAGATAGTCAGCACCGTTCTCGATATCGGCTGATGTTACGGACTGCATGGAATCAAGCTCTAATATCTCCTGATCCTTATTCAGAGTATTATCTCTTACGGATTCGGCGATCCCCGTATTATTACCTTCAATGGTCATGATATGTCCCACACCGAGCGCATCGACCTTCTCTGCCAGGAATATCACGGTCTCAAAGCTCGCTTCGCTCTCTGCCGAACACCCGACGAAAGCAGCATAATAATCAAGACCATAGTCATCTACAAGATATCTGAAAGGGAATCTGTCACCGAATACCAAAGTATCAAAAGCAGCGTTGTCGACAGTCTCGACATACTGCTGATCAAGTGATAAGAGCTTAGCCTGATATTCCTTCATATTATCCGCATATATCTCCGCATTATCCGGATCGATACGGATGATCCCGTCGGTTATGTCTTCACACAGCTCATATGCATTTCGAAGAGAAAGCCAAACATGCTCATCATATTCGGGACCTTCCTCCTCTTCTTCCTCATCTTCAGCCTGCATTCCTTCAATAACTTCCTCTTCAACTACTCTGTTGCCGAGTTCATCAAGAAGATCTATGACGATCATATCCTTATTTACGGACTGCGAAAGTGCATCAGACACCCATGCATCCGACTCACCGCCTACATAGATAAACATGTCGCATTCGTGGATCTTGGCCAGATCCTCCACGGAAGGCTGGTAACTGTGAAGATCTGTACCGTTATCAAGGAGGAGCGTTACTTCAAAATCGTCGGCCTTATCCCCTAATATATTCATTACCCAGTCATATTCCGGGAATATCGTTGTAACTATCTTTTTCTTACCGTTATCCGCACCGTTAGAGCATGAACACAAGGTTGTCATCATAAGAGCAGCAGATGCGATGATCGATATAATTCTTTTCATTTCAGTCTCCGTAAACATATAGATTAATTATCAAATTTGAGAATCGTTCTCATTTTATGCATATTCGTACAATATGTCAATAAACAAATTTACTTATCTCTTATGCTTTTGAGATAAACTGTCTTCATGGCTAAAGAAGAAGTAAAAACAAGTAAAGCAGGCGAATTCGGGACAGGCTCTATGGCAAAGCTCATCATAAGGCAGGCCCTCCCGCTTACCTTGTCGCAGCTCGCCCAGCTCGTCTATAACATAACAGACAGGATCTACATAGGTCATATTCCCGGAGCCGGATTAGCTCCGCTTACGGGACTCGGCCTCACTTTCCCTATAGTATCCATGATATCCGCATTTACCCTTCTTTTCGGTCAGGGAGGAGCTCCTCTGTTCTCTATCTCACGAGGTGAAGGCAACAAAGAGAAAGCATCAAGGATCCAGGGCAACTCATTCGTCATGCTGCTCGCTGCCTCGGTCATACTGACGCTGTTCGGCTATATCTTCATGCGCCCGATTCTCTATGCTTTAGGCGCCAGCGATAATTCTTATATATACGCATCTCAATATCTGAAGATATATTTCATCGGTACGATATTCTCCATGATCGCCACGGGGCTTAATTTCTACATTACGGCCCAGGGTTATCCGAAGACGGCCATGGTCACGGTCCTCTCCGGAGCTTTCCTCAATATAGCCCTTGATCCTCTCTTCATATTCGGTCTGAAGCTCGGTATCAGGGGAGCCGCACTTGCAACCGTGATCTCCCAGGCCGTATCTGCCGTCTGGGTATTAAGATTCCTTCTGAGCGACAAAGCTCTTATCCCCATCAGAAGATCATCACTCAAGCTCGATCTCGGTATATGCTCCGGGATCATCTCCATGGGCTTTACGGGCTTTGTTATGGAGATAACCAACTGTGCCACTCAGATAGTATGCAATCGTACTCTCCGCGCATACGGCGATATCAACGGGGATCTTTATATCACGATAATGACCATAGTCAGCTCCGTAAGATCGATAATGGGCGTAGCTGTCAATGGTATAACTGCAGGAGCTCAGCCTGTTCTCGGCTATAACTACGGAGCAAGAAAATACGACCGCGTAAGAAGCGGCATCAAGACAATGTCACTCTTCGGCTTTGTCTATACTGCTGTCTGCTGGCTGATCATATTCATATTCCCGGGCTTCTTTATCGGACTTTTCAGCAATGATACTGCAGCTAATGCCGTAGCCGTCCCCTACCTTCATATATTCTTTATGGCCTATGTCTTTATGTCACTTCAGTACTCGGGACAGTCTACATTCATGTCTCTTGGCAAAGCTCCTCAGGCGATATTCTTTTCGCTGCTTCGAAAGGCACTCCTGGTCATTCCCTTAACGCTGATACTTCCCCTTATCCTCAAAGATCCCATAAGCGGCGTATTCTGGGCAGAGCCCATATCCAATGTCATCGGCGGATCTGCAAGCTTCTTTACGATGTTCTTCACAGTCTACAGAAGGCTCGGGAAAGAGGATCCTCTAACATCAAAATAATCCCGGCTGAATATTCTCGATCTGCCAGTCTATCGGCTCAAGTCCCCGTTCCGCCAGGAATTCATTACAAGCCTTAAAATGACCGCATCCGTAAAAACCTCTGTATACAGACAGCGGCGAAGGATGAACACTTTCAAGGATCAGGTGTTCCTTATTGGATATAAGCTTCTTCTTAGACTGAGCAGGCTTGCCCCAGAGCATAAAGACTATAGCATCATCACGTTTTCCCAATTCGGATATTATCCTGTCGGTAAACTTCTCCCAGCCCTTTCCTTTGTGCGAATTCGCTTCATGGGCTCTGACGGTCAGTACCGTATTCAGGAGAAGGACTCCCTGAGATGCCCACTTAAGAAGGCATCCGTTATCCGGGATATATGTTCCGAGTTCATCTGAAAGTTCCTTATAGATATTGGCAAGAGAAGGAGGCGTCTTGATCCCGGGATTCACGGAGAAAGCAAGTCCGTGAGCCTGACCGACATCATGATAAGGGTCCTGTCCCAATATGACGCACCTGACCTTATCCCAGGGTGTCGCTTTCAGTGCCGCGAAGATCTTATCTTTAGGAGGGAATACTTCACAGGAGGCATATTCATTCTCCACAAAGTCCCATAGATCCTTATAATACAGCTTCTGCTCTTCTTCCTTGATCAGCTCTTCCCAATTCACTTTTACTCTCCGTTACCCGACTATTATATTATTCCCTACACCGCGCGTGAGCTTTCCGCTTTCAAGCGACCTTGAAACGGCATCTGTCAATAATTCCTTCAAAGGATCACTCATCCTCGTATAACCCATGAGCTTAGCAGTCTCTGACGCGATAGCATCTTCCGGAAGTCCGACCTGTGTTCTTACGGTATAGATGACTGCATTTATCGCTTCCTCAACGGGAATATCGGCAGCTTCACGTCTGGCTGACGGATCCGCAGCATATCTTATAAGCTCATAGTCTTCGGAACTTCTGTCCTCGGACCAGTAGAAAGTATTTCCTTTATAAGTCGTATAAGGGATCTTCTGCTGCTTACATATGTAGATGACTCTCTCCTTCACCTTATCGGTGACACGCTTTAAAGCACATGACTCGGAGAGCCTTCTTGTAATAAGATCAAAGCTTATCGGAGCTTCAGTCTCCAATATACGCCATACCTTCTCTCCGAGCAGTCCGGTATTGGCCGCCGAATAAAACTCGTCCGTCGTCATCTCTGTCACGGGAAGCACAGCCGGCACATACGGAACAAGATCATCTTCAAGGGAAGGACCTGCCTGATCTTCACCCGATATCGGGATCACCTGAGCATTATCTTCCGAAGAAGTCTCTGCAGCCTCTGATGACGCTTCATTGATAACCTCGGGAGCAGTTATCTCCTGCTGCGGCTCACAGGGTATATCCTCTTTCTTCTCGATAAATTCCACGACCTTATCGGTCACTTTGTCAGGATCTTCCCAGAAATCAACTGACCAGACTCTCACAATGCGCCATCCGAGTCCCTCAAGGACATTCTTACGGGCTATTTCTCTGTCTCTGGTACTTTTGGCATTCTTATAGGAGGCACCGTCGATCATGATACCTGCCTTATACTGTCCCTCATTATCGGGATCTATCACGCCGATATCGATCTTATAGCCCGATTTACCGACAGACTTAATACACTTATATCCTTTCGCCGCGAGCTCTTCCGTCAAACGGTCGACTATACCGGTATAAGAAGCATCCCTGTCGATCAAAGGTGCGGATCCGCCCTCGGAATCCGTAGCGTAAGTATCCTCAAGTCCGTTCTCCCAGACTTCGCTTCCTGCAGCATACTCAAGGAACTTGCGCATGGCGATGACACCTCTTGAAGAAGATGATGAGATCTTTATCTGTTCGGCAGTCATGGATGAGAATACCTTCATCTCATATCTTGATCTTGTAACCGCGACATTAAGTCTTCGCCATCCGCCGTCTCGGTTGAGCGGACCGAAGTTCATATATGTATTTCCCGTCTCATCCGTACCGTATCCGACCGAAAAGAGGATGACATCACGTTCGTCACCCTGTACATTCTCCAGATTCTTGATGAATATCGGTTCTTCGGATGAATATGCCCAGCTTTCCAGTCCGCTCTCGGTCTTGCATCTCTCCTGCAGGAGATCGTCGATCTTATTCTGCTGATTGATATTAAATGTCACGACACCGACAGACTGTTTCTTAAGCTCAGGGTCTCTGAACCGTCTGACTATATCGTCCACAACGGCTTCCGCTTCCCTGTCGTTGGTCCTGGTACGTCCTCTGTCGAATATACCGTCGATCTTCTCGAAAGTGACCTTACTCTCAAGGTCATTGGATGACGGGAAAGTGTAAAGCCTGTTCTCATAGAATGCCTTATTACTGAAGTCGATAAGACTTTCATGACGGCTCCTGTAATGCCATCTCAGATGAGTCTGAGGCATATTGAGTGCCAGACAGTCATCCAGGATACTCTCCAGATCTTCTATCTCGATATTCTCCTCATCTATATGTTCCGCCATAAAGAAAGACGTGGGAGGCATCTGCTTAGGATCTCCGACTATGATCGCGGATGCACCACGGGCAAGAACACCTGCCGCCTTACATGTCGGGAGCTGCGATGCCTCATCGAAGATAACGACATCAAAATCAAAATCCTTAAGCTCCAGATACTGAGCTACCGAGATAGGGCTCATGAGCATACAGGGACAAAGCTCACGAAGAAGATTCGGGATCTCCGAGAAGAGCTTTCGAAGGCTCGTCCCCCTGCCGCCGCTTGCGATCGCCTTCTTGAGCTTACCGAGTTCAGAGCCCGGTGCTCCCACTCTGGTAAGATCCGGGATCCTCAATGCAAGCCTGCAGTATATCTCCTGCTTTGTAAGCTCCGTATATTCATCATTAAGACTTTTATACTGTTCTATACTGCTCTCAAACATATTGCCCGAGAAATTCTTAAGGACATCAGACGAATCGATCGTTCTTATGACAAGTTTCTTCGAAAATGCTTTCTCCAAAGCATCGGAAAGCTGTTCAATGCCGACTGTACCTTCATCATATGCACGGACAACATTCTGAGCCTTCATCTCCGTAAGAGTCGAGAGCTCGCGGTTATATAAGATCCT
>CACZPC010000236.1 GCA_902782985.1 Oscillospiraceae bacterium | reverse complement strand
GTAACCGTATAGCCCGTATCGCCGCACTTTTTGCAACGGGGCTTTTCCTCGTCGAAATGAGGATCGATACCATGCGAATCGACATAATCCTCACGCAGCGAGAGGAGCTCCTTCTCGCGGACTTCCATGGCAGGAATAGGTTTATCGTCATGCTCTACGGCTGCAAGCATCTTTTCCTTGCGAAGATCCAGGAGCTTATTATCGATATCTTCAAGCTCGGGATGAGCCTTGTATACGGCAATCGTCCTGTCTTCGGCGGCCAGTCGCTTTCTTATCGATATATCCGATATCTTCTCGGCTATAAGCTCATTTACCGTCTTCATCTATACCTCCGAAAAGACCAAGTATCTCATCAGTTTCAGGTTCGGATTCTTCTTCCGCCGCGACCGGGATCTCCGGCTCGGGCGCAGGCTTCTTTGCTGTCTTCTTAGCAGGCTTGGAAAGATCTTCAGAAGCTTTATCCTTAGTATTCTTATTATCTGCCTTATTACCCGAAGCAGCTTTATCGTTCGTCTTCGAAGAAACTGAATCTTCCTTATCAGACTCCCGATAGTCCGGCTTGCTCTTTTGAGCTGCTCCTACCAGCTCATCCCATGTCTTATTGGGATTATCGTTCCTGGCACGCTTCCTGGCACCGGCCTTTTTATTCTCAACGCGTCTTTCGTTCTCATATACCTGGGCCTGGTCGATGCTTTCGATACCGGCTGCATACCATTCGCGAAGCTTCTCGTCCACGTTCCTTATCGTGATCTTGTCCCTGAAATCATTGACCCTGAATGCATAATCGGCAAGCTCGGGGGTAGTCTTATACTCGTCTACCCATCTGTCTATCCTCTCTATATCAAGTCCGTTGATCCTCTTTCGGGCAAGACGTCCCATAAGAGAGATAAGCTGCTCTCTCCTGCTCTTACGGTCATAGTAACGCTTGAGATCATCGGGAGTAAGATATCCGTTCCTGCTCCAGTTACTTGCCATCTCGTACATGGCACCCTGCTTCAGATGGATCTTCTGCTCTCTTCCCTCTTCAAAAAGGCTGTATACGACAGTGGGATCAAAGCCGTAATCATAAAGGCATTTATCGACAAGACGATAGAACATATATGACATATTACCTAGATAGAATGTCTTATTGATACTGCCTGCAAGGACATTTCTGCTCTCCTCATCGGCACAGAGCTTAAGTGAAGAAGTCGAATTTCCTCTGTCGATCATACTCTTAACATAGGAATCGACCTCATTCTTCTTAAGATCCACGATCCGGAATGTCTTATTATCCTTGGTAAACAGGAGCTCGTGAGAAACAAGCTCTGCCGCAGCCCTGTCGGAATCATTATCGGAAAGGATGGAAAACTCTCTTATGTCTTCCTTGGAGAATTCCTGCTCCTTATGAGTCATCAGGAGCCACAGATACATACAGAGTGCATCCTTGGAAAGCTCCTGAGCATATTGTGTTATAAAGATATCGGGGACAAGGGTATCCGATATCAGCAGTTCGGTTCTGCCCTCTTTATCAGTCATTTAAAATCTCCGGTATTTTATGCAGTGGGATTATCGCCGGTACTCTCGGGGGGAGTCGTCTCCTGGGTAGTTGTCTCCGTAGGAGCCTGAGTCTCGGTGGGAGCAGGCGTTGTCTCAGCTTCGGTAGCTTCCGTCGTAGTCTCTTCCGTAGTTGTCTCGGATGTGGTGATACTTCCGTCAGCACCGTTAAAGGCCGCCTGAGATCCGTCAGGCTGAAGTGTTCCGACTTCTACGATCCTGTTGATAGTACCGTAGCGTGTAGGATCAAGCTCGACCCTGTTGATCTCATTGCCGTCGGCGTCATACCAGATCTGGTAGGAATTCGCAGTTACTCCGTCGTGAGGTGCTCTTGTCTGATTAGTCTGACCTACGGGAAGAGACGTATTCTGTATGTATGTAGTACCCGCATAACTTCTGGATACTTCCTCGCCCTCGAACTCGATATACTGTCCGTCGGGAAGCATATGTCCATAGATCTCAACGACGATCTCGTTGGTCGAGGAATCATAATGTGCCGCAAGAGCAAT
>CACZPC010000235.1 GCA_902782985.1 Oscillospiraceae bacterium | reverse complement strand
GAATCACTCTTCAAAGCCGGGGTTGATTGTATTACCTTGGGAAATCATACATTCTCCAATCACGAGTTCTTGTATCATGCAGATAAGGATGACAGAGTGATAAGACCTGCCAATATCAATAAAGACTGGCCCGGTAATGATATTTATATTGTCCGCAAGGGCGAGATGAAACTCGGTGTTATCAATATTGAAGGACAGGTTGATATAACTCCTATAGGTTCTGATCCGTACGGTAAGGCTGAAGAACTTATGAAAGAGATCTTTTCTCAGGGTGTGAAGGCAGTCTTTATTGATTTTCATGCCGAGGCTACAAGCGAGAAGAATGCTTTCGGATATTATTGTGCAGGCAGAGCTTCTGTTGTGGCCGGTACGCATACGCATGTTCAGACTGCCGATAACAGGATCCTTAAAGGTTATACCGGATATATAACGGATGCGGGGATGACCGGATGCTATGATTCCGTGATCGGCATGGATATCGAATGTTCTCTCAGAAGACTTAAGGATAAGCTTCCCGGAAGATACGAAGCCGCAATGGGTGATGCTTTTATGTGCGGTATTATAGCCGATATAGAGCCTGACGGAAGATGTACGTCTATCACCAGATTTTGTGAATATGAATAAGGCGGAAAAGATGGAAAATAAACAGAAAAGAAATCTTGTTATCTATACTTTACTGGCGGTCATACTGATCGCTGTAGATTTTATTTCGAAGAAGCTTATCGTGAGCCGTTTTGAGATTAGAGAGCAGAAGGTCTTCATAAAGGACTTTTTCTCATTCTATTATGTCAGGAATACCGGAAGTGCTTTCAGTTTCCTGGCTGATCAGGCATGGGGTATCTATATCCTGACCTTGATATCCCTTGTTATGTCGGTAGTACTCTATATCGTCCTTATAAGGGCGGTTAAGCTTAATGATAAGATCACGTCAGTTGCTCTTACTTTATTTATCTCCGGTGCTGTAGGTAATCTTATAGACAGGGCAGCATACAGATCGGTTGTTGATTTTATCCGTTTCGATTTCGGAAGCTATACCTTTCCTATCTTCAATATTGCAGATATCTGTGCAGTAGTAGCTACTATCCTGCTTATGCTCATTATCGTATTCGGTAAGGGAAGGATCGAGAGACTGTATGATTCTTTTTTTCCTTCTAAGAAAGAAGAGGTGAGATCTGATGCTTCTTGAGTTTACTTGCCAGGAATCCGGTTCAAGACTTGATACTTTCGTCAGCAGTTCTTCTGACGGATCCTATACCAGATCTTATTTCTCGGGCCTTATCTCATCGGGGAAAGTTACTGTTAACGGCAAGGTCATAACCAAAAACGGATATAAGCTTTCGGCAGGCGATAAGGTTATTGTTGATATGCCGCCTGTTGTCGACACGGATACCAAGCCTCAGGATATCCCTCTTGATGTTGTATATGAGGATGATGACCTGATCATAATAAATAAACCGCAGGGAATGGTAGTCCATCCCGCAGCCGGACATCACGAGGATACACTCGTTAATGCTCTTCTTGCACATTGTGACGGGAGACTGTCTGATATTAACGGCGTTATTAGACCGGGTATCGTTCACAGGATAGATAAGGATACGTCAGGTCTGATGGTAGCCGTCAAGAATAACGAGACTCATATCAAGATGGCCGAGATGATCGCCAGGCATGAAGTAGTTAGGCAGTACAGAGCAGTCGTCTACGGTGTCATTCCGCATGATAAGGGTACTGTCGATGCTCCCATCGGAAGAGCAAACGGAGACAGACGCAAGATGGTAGTCACAGAAGGCGGAAAACCCTCTGTTACACACTTTGAAGTCGTAAACAGATATACAGAAGCAACTGATCTTAAGCTTTTGCTCGAGACCGGAAGGACTCATCAGATAAGATCACATATGACTTATATCGGTCATCCTGTAGTAGGTGATCCGCTTTATGCTCCCAGACGTAAATCTTACGGTCTTCAGGGACAATGCCTTCACAGTCAGAGCATAGAGTTCATCCATCCCAGAACAGGCGAAAGGATCTCTTTTACAAGTGATATTCCGGATTACTACAAAGAGCTTCTGAATAAGCTTGTCTTGCTGTGATATATGGTAAAATGTAAGTAATGGAAGAACGTATAGAAAGTACAAATCTAAGGGATTTTTCATCAGGCGGTCTGATCGATAAGGTTGCCGGTGCTTTTGATGTGGTTGCAGAGATAGACGGCAACAGTGTAGTTCTTAAAGGAGATGATAATCT
>CACZPC010000234.1 GCA_902782985.1 Oscillospiraceae bacterium | reverse complement strand
ATGGATTCATTAAGAAGTGCCATTGATGAATTGAAATAACCCTGCACACTGTTGATCCTGAGTGCAGTACCGTTATATTCATAAGCGAACACCTTAAGTTCCTCAAACATCTTGACCATGGAATGCACACCGAAGTGAGTAGTACCGTGAGACATCTGTTTTGAGATGATATCAACCAGCATATCTCTGCGAAGGCATATGATACCGAGTGAAGACTTGTTTGAAGAAGCCTTCTGAGGATTAAACAGCATGTCCTTTACGAATCCGTCACTGTCCGTATCTATGATATAGCAGGGATTGCCGTACTTCGTTGCATCTCTGTTATACATGACCGTAAGGTCGGCACCGCTCTTCTCATGCGAAGCGATCATATCGTCAAATGTCGTATTGAGAACGATGTTGCTGTTGGCAACGATAACGTAAGTTGCTCTCGATGTACGAAGGAAATCAAGAACACCTGCCAGCTCCTCATCTCCGTTAATGTCATTTGCCTCTGAATTAACATACGGAGGAAGGATATGAAGACCGTCATTTTTACGGTCAAGGCTCCATGCGGCTCCCGTACCCAGATGGTCCATAAGTGACTTGTACTTATTGAGAGTAAGAACACCGACGTTCTTGATACCCGAATTTACCATATTGGATAACATGAAATCGATTATCCTGTATCTTCCGGCGAAAGGTATGGCCGAGAGAGCTCTCGGAACAGTCAGCTCTCCGAGAGAGATCTTTTTATTGTCTGCGAGGATCAGACCCATAGCGTTATAAAACATATCGTAATCTCCTTTGCTTCTTTCTTATCACACTCTGAAAGTGCTCTCTATCACATTCTCTTCATCCGACACCTCTATATCGGAATCGATCATGCTGTTGGCGGAAATAACTGCACCGTCCTTGATCTTAAGACCACGTTCAAATACACATATTCCCTCGGAGCAAAGTTTGTGATTAGTATATGGACCTTCGCCGTCGATCTTAGGTCCGGCTTTGACGTCCTTACCGATTATCGTACCGAAGTCAACGATACACCTCTCAAGATGAGCTCCCTCCTTAACTACTACACCGGGAAGGAGAACACAATCCTTTACAGTCGCGCCCTTCTCTACAATTACCGATTCGGAAAGAACAGAATGAATGACATCTCCGTAGATCCTGCATCCGTCAGTGAGAGCGGAATTTCTTACACTTCCCTCTGCTCCTATGAAATGAGAAGGCTTAACGGGGTTCCTCGAAAAGATCTTCCAGGATCTGTCCACGAGATTGATCTCTTCGGGCTTATCGAGGATATCCATATTAGTCTCCCAGAGAGACGAGATGGTTCCTACATCCTTCCAGTATCCGGAAAATCTGTAAGCACAGAGCTTCTTGCCTTCATTAAGGAGCATCGGGATGATATTCTTTCCGAAATCATTATTGGAATCGGGATCGGCCTCATCTTTTATAAGTGCATCTCTTAAAACGCTCCAGGTGAAGATATATACACCCATGGATGCGAGGTTGCTCTTAGGCTCCTTGGGCTTCTCTTCGAATTCTACGATCGAATCGTCTTCCTCGGTATTGAGGATACCGAATCTGGGAGCCTCCTCCCACGGTACTTCATATACGGCTACAGTAGCATCCGCACTCTTTTCGATATGGCTCTTGAGCATTGCCGAATAATCCATCTTATAAATGTGGTCACCCGAAAGGATAACAACATACTTCGGATTACAATCATCAAGGAAATCCTTGTTCTGATAGATAGCATTCGCAGTTCCCTTATACCAGTCGCTCTTACCTGATCTCTGATAAGGCGGAAGGATATAAGCACCCGCATTATTACGGTCAAGATCCCAGGGATGACCGTTGCCTACGTATGTATTAAGCGCAAGAGGCTGGTACTGCGAAAGTACACCTACTGTCTCGATACCCGAATTAACACAGTTGGATAACGGGAAATCGATGATCCTGTAACGGCTGCCGAAAGGAACGGCAGGCTTGGCGATCTTCTTGGTGAGAACACCGAGTCTTGCACCCTGTCCTCCCGCAAGGATCATTGCTACTACATCAGCCTTAGCCATAAAAACACCTCCGAAATATATGTAAACTTACTTTTTATCTGTTTTAGTCCTGCTCTTCGAAGAAGCTGAAGCCCTGCTCTTTTTCGTCGTCCCGGAAGACCTGGAAGCAACCTTCCTGACAGCAGGCTTCTTGACATCTCCCACCTTCATGAAGTAGATACCTGCAAGAGGGGGAAGATTAACTTCGATATGATACGGCTTGCCGTTGTAGGATTCCTCAGAAGCGATCACCGTACCGTCATAATTGACTCCTGTAGGATATCCGCTTCCTCCGTATGCCATATCATCAGTATTCATAACGATCTTATAGATACCCGGCTCATACACGGGGATCTTATAACCCTCGAGAGGCTGCGGCACCATATTGAGGGCAACATAAATATCGTTTTCCTTGGGTGAAGGACTCTTTCGAGCATAGATAAATACATTATTGACCGTATCAGATGCATCTATCCATTCAAATCCCGCCCAGGTCTTATCATCTATCCAAAGCTGAGGATGATCGATATAGAAACGATTGAGCTGCGAGCAGAATTCCTGAAGGAGTCTGTGGGACTCAAAGTCGAGCATGAACCACTGAAGCTCCTCATAGAATCTCCACTCTATAAACTGACCAAACTCGGCGCCCATAAAATTGAGCTTGGCTCCGGGATGGCTCATCTGATACATGAAAAGAGTCCTTAATGATGCGAACTTACGCCATACATCACCCGGCATCTTATCGATCAGCGAATACTTGCCGTGAACGACCTCATCGTGCGACAGGCTCAATACATAATTCTCCGAAAAAGCATACATCATGGAAAAACAGAACTGATCATGGTGCCATCCCCTTGCATAGGAATCAGTAGAGAAATAGTCGAGCGTATCATGCATCCAGCCCATATTCCACTTATGAGTGAAGCCAAGTCCGCCCTCCTCTACAGGATGTGATACCTTGGGCCATGCTGTAGACTCCTCGGCGATCATCATGACATGAGGATATTGCTTCCGAACAATGGAATTGAGCTTCTTAAAGAATTCAATCGCCTCAAGATTCTCATTACCGCCGTACTTATTCGGGATGTATGACTGTCTTCCATAATCTCTGTAGAGCATACTGCTTACGGCATCTACACGAAGTCCGTCGATATGGAATTCATTGATCCAGAATATGGCATTGGAGATCAGGAATGAGATGACCTCATTCTTCGAATAATCAAATACGTATGTACCCCACTCTCTGTGCTCTCCTATCCTCGGATCGGAATACTCATAGCAGGGCGTACCGTCGAACCTTACAAGTCCCTCGAGGTTCTTCGGAAAATGTGCAGGCACCCAGTCAAGGATGACGGCTATTCCCGCCTGATGAAGGATATCTACGAAATACTTAAAGTCTGCGGGAGTACCGAATCTGGATGTTACGGCATAGTAGCCTGTTACCTGATAACCCCAGGAAGCATCAAGAGGATGCTCAAGAATGGGCATAAGCTCGATATGCGTGTAATTCATCTTCCTGCAGTAATCGACAAGATCTACCGCGAGTTCCTTATAGGAGAAGAAATTCCCGTCGGGATGTCTTCTCCAGGAACCGAGATGAAGCTCATAGATATTTATCGGCTGGGGATCCTTGACTGCATCGGGTCTCTTCTTAAGGAACTTGGAGTCTCCCCACTTATAATCATCGGGATCATAAAGGATCGATGCATTATTGGGTCTTGTCTCGAAATGCCGTGCATACGGATCACCTTTATCATAGATCCTGTTGTCGGCACCGATTACTCTGTACTTATATCTGTCCCACTGGGCGGCACCGGTTATCTTTGCCTCCCATATACCGGAATTCCCCAGCCTGAACATGTTTGCCGCTTCAGGCTCCCAATCGTTGAAATCTCCGATAACGCTTACCTGAGAAGCCTTCGGGGCCCATACTCTGAATATGTAACCTTGATCGCCATTCTCATCGGTAAACGGATGTGCGCCGAGAAAATTATAAGCCATGTAATCCTCGCCGCGATTAAACAGATATGCGTGATCCATTATTTGCCTCCGATGTTCTTACGAGGGCAAAATAGCCCTCTGCGTACGACTAATTATATAATAATTAAAGGCTTTTACCAACTAAAAATACAAAAGGATTTGATTTTTCTTCTCGTTTTTTGTGCAAATTTACAAATCAGAAACATTTGAGAAGTATAACTGTTCAAACTGAAAATCAACTGTTATTTTAGATGTGGACATTAAGTTCGAGGATATGATAATGAGAAATAAGATAACTTCAATATTGCTCCTTTTGAGCATCGCATTCTGTTTTCTGACCGGATGCAGCATTGCCGTCTATGATGATACCGAGACGACTGCAGCATCAACTGCTGTCACAACTGCCGCTCAAAGCACGATTGAGACGTCAGCTGACCAAGAGAATGAGAGCTCAGCTGCGGATATGGAAACCGAAGAGACTTCTGACGACGATCAAATTGATGTGATCGATATCGACGGTGTCTATACGACATGTGAAGACGTAGCTTTGTATATCCACACCTACGACTGCCTCCCCTCTAACTTCATGACCAAGGATGAAGCCAGAGCACTCGGATGGGAGGGCGGATCCCTTGAGCCATATGCCCCCGGCATGTGCATCGGCGGAGACCGCTTCGGTAATTACGAGGGACTTCTTCCTGAAGAAGACGGAAGAGAATACAGAGAATGTGACATCAATACACTCGGAGCTTCCTCCAGAGGCGCTGAAAGGCTCATTTATTCTAACGACGGGCTTATCTACTATACAGAAGAT
>CACZPC010000233.1 GCA_902782985.1 Oscillospiraceae bacterium | reverse complement strand
TGAGAGCGGATATATTTATACCTGAGATAATCATCAATATGTTTATCTTCCGGTTTCAGGATACTGTTCTCTATCATGTCAAAGTGAAGATATGAGATGAAATTTACGTAATCATTCTCATGTGCAAGTCTTTTATCATTCTTCATGAATACGACCTTGTAATCTATCTTAAACTCCTCATGCAGAGTCAAAAACTCACCGTACATATCCATAGCGGCTTTCTCGTGATCAGGATTAAGTGAAGTTTTTACTGCAAGTATCATATGTCCGCCAGTGATCATGAACAGAGTCGGAGACTTAAAATACTTAAAGATAAACTTCTTTATCATCTTCTGCATCTCCTCAGGATAATGGGTCCCCTTACCTTCATAATCATGCATAAACAGACTCATTAGGTAGAGCTCCTCATCATCCTCGAAGCTAAGCTTCATAAAATCATTAAAGGCACGTTCATCAACTGCACCTATCTCTATATCATAAGGATTGGAATGAGCAAGATATAACAGTGCATATATCGGGAAAAGGAAAGTAAATACCGTATAAGATGATTCGCCGATCAACTGCTGAATAAACATGAGGAGGAACGAGATCGCCACTGATGCGATTATTCCGATAAGGATCGGTCTGAATATCTTTTCTTTATATCTGATCAGTATCACGACCATTACGATGACGTAGAAAACATATCCGGATACAAAGATCGGTGCCTCCATATGAACAACATGATCATCGCTGATATAAAACCCGAACCTGAATATGGTCTGAGCTATCTCAGCTGCACTCAAAACGGCCAGCACGACCGTAGACAGTATAAAACACCGCTTGATCCGCCCCGAATCAGGCTTGACTGTTTCCATAAGGTATTGGATCATCATCCACAAGAGAAAATACAAAGAAACATGAAATACCACTCTGGGCACATATACAAGCATATGCGAGACGGAATTACTCCCGGAGAGTGCAAAATGATAAAGAAGATTTGCCACAGAAGCAGTTATCGCGAAGTATATCATGTGATTCAAATAACTGAAGCTTCTTGTACGGTTGATAAAAGCGGTCCGGATGAGAACGATAAACACAATACAAACCGCGACTACCAGGATATCGGCAGCCGGGGAGTAACTCTCAATATAGCTCGTCAAGTCAGGAGTCATAAATGACCCTCCCACCTATAATGCGCTTTTATATACCATCATTATATCGAGCGGGAGTAAGCGATTATATCTTTAATTGTAAATTAAGAATAAACAAGCCTCTTATCAGTTTATAGACCTAATCTCTTGGATCTTTCGATCTGAGCAACTACATCTTTTATCTGATTGGCATCAACGATCTTGGTACTGCCGCAGTAGATACATGTAGCCTTCAGCATAGTCCTGTCAAGCTCCATCTGACCACCGCACGAAGGACATGTCAGATCGACCTCAACAGGTATCTCCTCTGCTATATCTTTCTTAAGAGCAACAAATTTATGACCGGTCTTCTCGGTTACATAGTATTTATACATCTCCACGGCATCCTCTTCCTTAGGATCAAGACCTTCGACCTTGGCAAGTTCTTCGATCTCATAAGCAAAAGAGATAAGAGCCGATGATTCCGCCTTATCCAGATACTGCTGTACCTTCACGAAAGGAATACTCGGATCTGCCACTTCATTCACCCTGTTCTTAAGCTCGGCGGGGAAAGTAGGATCATTATTGATCATAAGGACAGTCTCTTCGAGTTCCTTTCTCTCCGCATCAGTATAATTACCGTCGATACCGGCGATATAATAACAAAGCGCAAGCTTGGCCATAAGAGTATTAAATCTCTTCTCGGTAGCCGCATTAATCCCGCTCTGATTCTGCGGAGCACTCGGATTAACTATATCAGCCGCCTTGAGGCTGACAGCCTGATTAACGATCTGCGGTATAACAGGTCCCGCTTCCTGTGCTATCTTACTGATCGCAGTATAGGTAGCAACTCCGACTGCCACATCAACAGCATTTTCAAGGAGTGATCTCCTCCTGTGTCTGGCGGGTTTACGGAACATCGAACCCAGTATTCTGCCGGTAAGACTCATATATCTGTATCCATCCTCTTTCCATCAATATCAGCTATCATTATCATTCATATAAAGAGTTCTTGCAAGCTGATCTGCAAAGTATTCTCCGCTGTTGGCGATCTCATCGCTATACTCACAAAGCAGGAACCCGTATATCGATTCCTTGTAGAATATCGGGAACGGCACGAATTCAGTGCATTTCGGAGACAATTCAACTCTTCTGAACATATCCCCTATCGGTCCTGCCTGTCTTTCCTTCGGCAATACATACAGTTCTCCCGATTTCATGACGCACTTGAGATTAATATACTGCGGGAAAAGATCATCATTATCTTCATCATAAACAACAACGTTCTCAAACAGGTATAAAGCGGAGTTCATTAGCCCCAGCTTATCGAAATTTCGAACGATCCTGTTTACGGTATCGATACTGTCACCGCTGTAAGATACGGTCTCTACCATCATGTTCTGTATCTTCTGACGGCTGGTAATGAGCTTCTCATTAGACTTCTGTCTGTTCTCGGCAAGAGCAATTATCGCCCTGTCCTTCATTCTCGAGAAAAGCCTGTTAAGATATTTGTTATACCCGCTGAAGAGGTTAACGCCATTCTGAAGCTTTTCCAAACTCTTGGTGAACTTGACGGCATCAGTATAATCCATGGCACCGTTATCAAAGAATATATCGATAAGATGACACAGCTCATTATATTCCTCGATCCCCATATATTTGGATCTTATGGTCTTAAGGATCCTGGTCATAATAGCAAAGAACAACTTAGGAAGATTGACGGATTCTCTATCTCTGAACTCATATCTGTATCGATAAAAACAATCATCAAACATCCTGTAGATAAAGGCTTCATCGGCATTAATAAGCTCCATGGTGGTATATTCATACATCTCATATTCGAAAGATTCACGACCGTAGATCCTTGTAGGCACAAGTACGCTTTTGGGCGGATTACCGTTCATCTGAGATAATACTTCCTCCATCGCTCGTTGTCCCAGCGTTACTTCGGATGCTCCTATCGATGCAAGTGTCGGTGACATCCTGCCTGCAGCATTTGTATTATCAAATCCGAATACCATTATATCCTTACCGGGAACAAGTCCGCGGGATGCCATTACCTCATATAATCCTACAGCGGAAGCATCATTAACACAGAATATCGCCTGGACATCAGGATTCTTATCCAGCAGGATCCTGGCTGATTCCTGAGTATCCGCAGACATATCACCGGGGACATAGTTTCTCTCAGTGAACTCTATCTTATTTCGTCTTAACGAATCCATATAGAGTACCTTACGGGCTCTTGCATCGATATTATCATCACGTCCACCGAGCATGGCAAATCTGCTAAGCCCGTACGCATTTACAAGACAGTCGACTGCCTCATCAATACCGATAGAATTATCGTAATTCACCGACGCCTGTCCCTCGATATCCGATACAACGAACACCTTGGGCGTATTTTTGAGCTTCTCGAAGTATCTCTTCTCGATTACTTCACGCTTGATATTCTCCATACTTCCGAGAGAAATGATCAACCCGTCAAACTTACATAATTCCTCAAGTTTATAAACCGAATTATAGACTCTCTTATACATGTGCTGATGATCCTCGGGATCATCGGGATTATTGTCATACTTACCGGCGACGATGACAATGTTGATGTCCTTGTTCAATCGGCTGCTGCTTATTACGTTCTGGATAACTTCCTGAGCGAATTCGGTAAAGAGATTTTCTATTATCAGACCAACGTTCTTTTTCTTGCTTAAGCCGTACATATGACCACACTCCTTCGATATCGAATATTACTCCAACAGTTCCGGAGAGGGTTTGGAAAAAAGATATCCCTGAGAGTAATCGATCTTGTACTTGAGCAGAACATCCTGGATCTGCTGATTCTCAACAAATTCAGCCACTATCTTGACCTTATCGTCACCAAGATGCTTCCAGTAAGTAATAAGGGCTACAAGATGCTCGGATTCTATATCATCATAGCAACGCTTAACAATAGAGCCGTCGATCTTGATGAAATCAGAATGTATGCTTGCAATATGCTGAAGATTCGAAAAGCCGCTTCCGAAATCATCGATCGAGATCTTACCTCCGAGATCATGGATACGATCGACAAATGCAACCATGAGATTATAGTCATCGATATCCTCGTTTTCGAGTATCTCGAATACAAAATTCTCCGGATGAGGGACTGAAGCCAGTGAATCAAATATGAATTCACTCATCTCCTTATCCTTGATGTCTCTTATACTGACATTCATACTGACGCTCTTATCTTCGATGTTCCTGAACTTATCGAATACCTTCTCTATCATCTTTCTTGACAGTGCATCATAAAGAAGTCCGTAAGACCTTGCTATATCGAGGAAACTTCCGGGATAGTAGATCTTTCCCGTCTCATCCTGAAGGCGCATCAGCGACTCATAGTGATGGATGCAATTCTCCTTATTATCGTAGATGCCCTGAAAATACGGGATGACCTTATCGTTATCAATAGCATACTTGATAACATTAACGATGTGGAATCTTTCCAGGATACTGTCGACATCGAGCTTCGTATCGATTGCATTTACAACCGTAAACTGCACATTCTTATTTGTCATATCGTTCCTTGCTTTGTAATAGAGCGAGGCAAGATTATCTTCGGTACATCCGTCGATTATACAGAACATCGGTACGATCGCGATCTGCTCCTCATTATATTCGAACAGTTCCCTTTGAAGCCTTTCGAGATCGGATATAAACTTGGATAATGTTACCTTATAGGATGTCTCCGCTATCGCAAGCTGCCACTCATCAAGGAGATAGATTTTGTATCCCAGCGATTTAGCATAACCGGAGCACTTCTTTATGAAATCCTGCCTCGTAAGATTTACCAATTCTTCGGAGAAAACCGCTTTCATCCCTGATACGCCGGATACATTGATAATACAGACTCTATCATATCCGTTAAGCTTTATATCCATTGACAGAGCCGCAGCGTTAGGAAGCTCGCTGTCTTCGGAAAAAAGGAGCTTGGACTCACAGTCTTTTATGAATTCACCGATATCCAAAGCCGCCTTATCCTTATTATTCTGTTCCAGCAGTCTCTCGACTTCCAGCAGGAACGAGAGAAGCTCCTTATTGTCCTGAGATAAAGATTCGGTATGAGAGAATACATAGGGATTATATTCCTGGTTCTCCTCCTTCTCACCGAAAACGGTCACGACAAATGAGCAGTTAGCCATGCTGTTCCTGCCGTCAACACAGACTATCTCACCCTCGGTAATACATCCGCAGATATTGGAATTAGCATAAGCAGACAGTTCCCACTTAACACAGTTGGAATAGATCATCGACCTTACTATGCAGGAATATCCGAATAAGGTCTCTGATTTCTTGAAGCTCTCGATGCGTCTGAACATCGATCTGTTGTCGGCGATCACCTGCCTGTCATATATAAAGGCCCTTCTGAGCTTTCGTCCTTTTTCTACTTTCTGATATGCGGATATGATCGCACGTTCTGCCGATGTATCAAGGCCGGGATGAGATTCGTATTCATTTCTGAACATCAGCTGATCCTTAGGATATATATCCTCTATTGATTCCTGATTAGAATACCTTACGAATACGGGAATATTGCCGGCATCTGAATAGGCATACGGGAAAAGACTTGCCAGTTCGGCTTTATCCTTGAGGGCATCACCGAGTCCCATATCATATTCATGAGCTGCATCCTTACCGTCAAGTGACAGGATCGAATGAGCGAAAGTATCAGTTACCTCATATTCCTCTCCGAAAGCCTGAACACCAGTTGCATAAGAACTCATGCACTCAAGCTTGGAACCGCTGAATGAGGCAACGATTATAGAACTGTCAGACCAGCCTGTCTCGTTAAACACAAAACCTGACTCGAGAAATCTCTTGACACTGACATCTCCGGTATTCGCAAGTCCGCCGACCATCTGTACACCGGGAAACATGTCATTACATTTGTCGATAAAAGAATTGATCTCCAGATATCTTCTGGTAAGAAATGTGAGAAGAAGCTTCGTATCATCCGCTATTGTCTCATAATCCACACGTCTGCACAGTTCATCCGGGGAAAGAGACACACCTGTATCTTCATCAGTTGTCGATGTCATAAAAGTCTTGATCCTGACTTCATCCGCCAGAGTGACCGAGACAACGCATCTGTTGGGAAGAAGCTGTCCCCAGCTTATAACAGCAGATGTACTTGTACCGAAGATCTGTGCCTTAGGTATTATCTGTTTGATAAATCTGGCAAGGTCAACTGCTTCATCTCCTATATGGATCGCGGTATGGATCCTGATCAGGACATCACCTTTCTGATCGTTGAGCCTTAACTGCCCCAAAGCCTCAGCAAGCCTGTTCTTCGATATATATTGAAAGTTCCAAGTATACATACACTTCTCGCCCCCGGGTTTCCTTGCGCGGCACTAGATCTTTATTCCTAAAGATTACTTTACATTCTAGCAGTGTTTTCTTTTGTATACTTCACCATTCTTTTAAATAATTGTAAAAACTTATCGTAATGCGGCTTAAGAACCGCCATCAGACCAATATCCGGTCTTCCAGTTCCATGATATCGTCAACAAGAACGGATGCTCCGTTTGCCAAGAGGTGTTCCCTGCTCTTATATCCCCAAGTAACGCTGATACAATCCATACCTGCATTGGAAGCCGTTGCTATATCGACCTCTGAATCTCCGACAAAAACAGCATCATCCCGCACTTCATCCAGCTCCGCCAGGACCTCATTCACCAGGCATGGATCGGGTTTATGGGCAATACCGTCTCTGTGGCCTTTGACAACATCTATAAGCCCGGAGAACTTGGTATCACAAAGCCTGACGGCCGCAGGTTCCGATTTATTTGTAACTACTGCGATCTTTATGCCGTTGTCCTTAAGCCTTGCCATAAGCTCCGACATGCCCTCATACTCTTCGGTATTCTCCGTACAATGCTCATTATAGTAGTTTCTGTAATCTTTTCTGATAATATCGGGATCAGCACCTTCAAGACCTTCTATACTTCTGAGGACCAGATTCAAGGACCCGTTGCCGATACGGGACCTGATAAGATCTTCTTCAACAGGATCAAATCCGGATCTCTTAAGAGCTTCATTAAGTGAAACAGCTAGCTGATGGACCGTATCAAGTATGGTACCGTCAAGATCGAATATAACAAGTCTGTATCTCATGCCGATCGCTCCTTCTTAGGCAGCTTGACCTTCAATGTCTTAAGATATTCCTTCTGTTCATCGGTAATACGATAGCTCTCCACCGCTTTCTGTATCGTCTTATTATGTGTCCAAGGTTCAAGCCTGTATGTTTTTATAAGCGGAAGTATCTGCTCATATTGCTTTGCGAGTGCGGTGGCAAAGTACCAGGCTGCCATCATCCTGACATAATACTCGTCAGACTTTACGCTTAGTACCATCTCCGGATACTTCATATCAAAATCGTCATCAAGAAAATGCTCCATCAGCATTCCTATGGCAAATCTTACCGTATAAGTCTTATCGCTTCTTATCCATCCCTCGATATAATTAAGCAGCAAAGGCTTATTCTTTTTGAATATCTTAGGAGACAGCTGATCACATGTTGCCCAGTTATCAACAAAAGGCAGAAATGCGGATACCTTATCCGCACACAGTTCAGGATCCTTCATCCCCGACAGGATAAAAGCATGAAGCTGATCCTCTTCAAAATACTTATGCGGAAGCTCATCAAGAAAGAGCGATATATCCTCTCTCTTGCCGTATCTTCTTGCAAGAGATCTAAGCTCCGGAGTCCTTACTCCGATAATATGCCCTGGCTCTGCAGAAGGGATCAGTTTCTCCTGAAACGCACGATATCCCTCATCGCGCAGGCTCATCAGATCTTCTCTTATCTCATCTGTTATCATGACCTGATTTTAACACAAAATCTGACAATGAGTTTTCAGTGGAACAAAAAGGTGCCTCATGAAGACATGAGACACCTTATGTTAAATGA
>CACZPC010000232.1 GCA_902782985.1 Oscillospiraceae bacterium | reverse complement strand
TCATACCACAACATAGACAATGCAGAACCGCCATTGCGATTCAGGAAATACAGATCGGTTCCATTACCATGGAAAGAAGTACCGGATGTACCGTGAAGATTAAGACCTGCATCATCACCAAAGAAGATAACATCTGAATAGATCTGGAAATTGGAACCTCCTCCTAAAGGAGAATCAGAAAACCATGTCGAGCAGACATGAGCCTGACCGCCGACAGAACATGTTCCGCCCAGTGAAAGGAGCGTGTTATTGTCATGTCCGTAAACAGGAACAGGATCGTATCTCTCGGAATTGCTGGCAACCGTACAACCTACGGTCACATTCTCCATACGTCCACCGGATCCGAGCTGAAGCTGGTGCTGGAACGAAGACGAAGGAGTCGAAGGTGTCTTATGCCTCATCGTAAGACGAAGGCTCGCACTCTCAGTACCGATCGTAGTAGTGAAATCGACATAATATACGGTATTGGTGCCGGACCCTGACTTAGTAACACTCATCTTCGTACAGTTGTCGGGATCAGCAGTCATTCCGGGAATTCCCGCTGACGCTCCCGCTGCAGGATCAGTGGCAGAGATCGTTATGGGATTCGTTGCCGCCTGATTCATCAGATTCGTAAATGCGGTCTCATTTATCTTCTGATCCTGATACGCCTGTAAGAAAGACGTCGCTACCGTTGTAACAGTAAGCTTTGCCTGACTGTTTTCCGCCTTAGCGTAGAGTCGATTTCTTGTTCCCATGGTCATAAGCATAGCAGCTGTAATGAAGATAAATGCTACAGCCAGAATAAAGAGGATGGTAACTAAGATTACGCCTCTTTTGCTCTGCTTGCCCGAGGAACTTTTCTTCGAGAATTGTCTAAGCATATTCCTTGCCTCTCCTTTGCTAAAAATGCCAATAAGCATAGTTATAGCTATTTAGTTACTCTCGATTATAAAGCACACAGAGAGGTTTTTCAATAAAGTAATTTGATTAATTCGCCCAAAAATACACTTGTTCTTAACGTTTTGTCCACATTTACGACAAATTCTCTTCAGCAATTGAATTATCGTCAGCTGACTCCAACGGAGCGCCGACAGGACCGAATCTCTCATATTCTTCCCTCTTGGAGGCTACAAGATAATAATCGGTCTGAGTAGCAAAGCGAAGGACCGCAGCTGCATAATAGTGTCCTGATTTATTCTTCTTGATCCTTGTCCTTGAAAAGAACTCGCCGTGCTCGTCACATGCATAAAGTGCATAGACTGACTTTCGGATGCGAAATTCGGATATCTCGGGATGAAATCTTCCGGAGCATATAGGACAGATCTTATTCCAGCCTTTTATGAGCTCAAGAGCATCCTCCGATCTATCTGCCTCTGCCGAGACATTTACATATTCTCTCTTAAGATCGGGATCGATGGAAGAAGATGATATGACACTTAATACTTCACTTGTCTTATTGCAGTCAAATATACGCTTTAAGATCTCACCTGTATATCTTGCATCCGCAGTAGCACTATGGAATGAATCATTCTTGGGGATACCGTAATAATCGACGGCAAATTCCACGCTTCTCTGCTTGCCCCTCTCCCCCGAAAACATCGAGAAGATAGGCTGTATATCCAGGAAGAAGCAGTTAAGTCTGTCCTCCATTCCGAAGAACTTGAGATTGGTCTTGAGCATATCGGGATCAGAATTTCCCCAACCCGTAAGTATGAAATCGGGGCCGCAGAATTCGCGGAACTTCCTGTAGCCCTCCTCAAAGGTAAGTCCGTTTTGAAGATCCTCATTTGTCTTATGCGTGACTTTCTTGACGTGATAATGGATCTTCGTATACTTCTGCGGTCTTATATCGCAGGAAAATATTCCCTTCTGGATCAGCATTCCGCTGTCGTAGACATACTTGACCGCACCGATCTCGATTATCTCGCCGCTTAATGATGAGACATCAAAAGGGTATGTCTTGCCGGGGAATGGCTGGTTCCACTCCATATCAAATACTATGAATACGGTCTCGTCTTCGATCTTTCTGCTAAGCAATGCTCTTCTCCTTATTCTTTCGGGTGATATTATTATACATTAATATGCAAAGTATTATACATATTACGGAGATCAGTGAGATCAAGATACCCGAAGTTATATTATTCCCCGTATAGATAACATCAAACTTAAGACTGTCATCTGCTTCATGTTCAAAGCTGAAAGCCAGTTTACCGCATATGTCAAAAGTCTCTGCATATTTTGTTTTGCCGTTACTTTCGTATCTTATTCGATATGAAGGATCATAATGAAGTGAAGTAACTACTGTCTTCCCGCCCGAAGTCCCGGCAATACGGTCTTCGGAAAGGTCTATAATGCCATCCTCGATCGTCCCTGATGAATCCATAAGCTCCGCCAGCCCGGATCCGCTCAGCATATAGACACGAAATCCCGTGTCGTCGGTATCATCCGAAGCTGCCGAGAGCTTTATATATGCATCGACACCGGACGGAGAAAGTTCGAACATAAAAGGGCCGCCGAAAGAAACAGTGAGATCATGATCGGGATAGGATTCGGTGACAAACTGATCCCCCTCAAACATGGATACGACGAAATATCTCGAATATTCATTAGGAAGCGTCGAACGTATCGTGATCTCGCCTCTTACACCCGGCTGCTCCGGCCGGTATCTTCCGGCACCGACATCCGTCATATCCTTAAGATAGACACTTTCCGAATCTATCTCATAGAAAACGGTGTCAAGCATTGCAGCTCCCGATACTATATTTATCTTCTGGGCGATATCGGCATCTTTAATCGAATCTCTTATATAAGATGACAACACGAGATATGACTGTTCATCTTCGGCAAATATCGGGAAGACTTCACCTTCGCGAAGCAGTATCTGATCAGCAGACGGATCGGTGATATCGCCTGGCGACGAAGTAAGATCCCCCGTGGCAAATCCTGCGGGGCCCAGACAGAAAAACACATTGAAGAATATACCGAATAAGGCAGCAGTAACAGCTCCTGCCGGTATCTCGCGTGCCTTGGATATCATATATACGAATACCGAGCACCAGAATACGACAGCCAGTGCCGAGAACATCTTCGAGAAAATATTCGGCGAAGTCTCCGACGCCGAGGATGATTCGATCACGATAAGACCGATCATCAGAAAAGCCGCCAGATAGACGGTGCCGGACCTTACGGCCTGTATATTCCTAAGTGAAATGGCCGCAAGCAGCAACATAAAACATAAAAGTGCCATGATCCTGGAGTAGGTGATGACACTCGAACTTCTTCCACCGCTCAGGATGATATCAAGAGGAGAATATGCAACAGATGCATACAACAGTAACATAACGATGCCGGCAAATGCCTTAGCTCTTAGCGGTATCATCCGGTTGGCAAAAAACAGCATCAGGAGCATTACGGTTATTACAAAGATACCCGTGACAGGCATATGCTCCGATATCGAAGACCCGGAAACATTGCCGTCGAGCATACCGTAGAGAAAGTCGATCATAAAAAATCTGACATTACCGTTCCTGAAAATTTCCTTTATGTCATCGCACGGACTTAATATAGAAACCATCGGAATTACGGCAAAAGCAGATATCATTACACCCGCCGCAGCCGCAATAACGAGCTTTAATACACCTTTTAAAACATGAGAGCTTCTTTTACGTCGATCAGACAGGAGCATGAACATACCTGATATCAGGCAGACGGGAACACAGCCCATAAGTCCGCCGATCCCGGATACAGCAGTCAATGCAAACATCGATACGGCGATAATCCCTGATCTCAGATCTGCTCTGCGATTATATCCGTCTATAGAGGACAGGAGCAACGGCATCATTATCAGACCGTTTATCAGTGAAGTATTGAGAGAAGCATAAAATACGGAAAAAGACGATACGGAATACACGACCGCAAGCAAGAGCGCCGGATCATTTTTAAGCCCTATATGCTTTCGAAAGAGATTGAAAGAAGTTGCACCGGCCAACCCGAATCTCAGGAAGAAAAATATCTTTAAGATATCAGGAGCAGCAGACGGTCCCAGGAGCGCCGCGATAATGAATACGACAGACATATGCTCTGTAAGGATGAGCTTAAATGCAGACATCTTCGACTGACTGTCAGAACCGGAGAATGCCTCCCTTACTTCTATCGAATCCCTCAGGTCTTTATCGGCGCCTGCAAAAAAATCACACTCTCTGAAAAGTCCGGTCCTCATGGTAAGAGCAGAATACTTCTCGTGAGGCGATGTATTAGTCACGAGAGTATAAGCCGCGAATACTATCAGAACAGGCACGATAAATGCTACCGTCAGCCATGCCGTCCTTTCTCTGCGTTGATCAGGAAACGGAGTCATCGGTAATGCTCTCCGCCGGGATCTCCGGCCTTCTTACTTTCCCTGTATTTCTCACTTTGGAGAATATGCCCGAGGACAAAATGAGTAAGATAACAAAAGAAGCAAGTCCCGCTGCGGAGATCATTGCCCCCTCCTTGAACCCGACGGGGACATATTTAAGCTCTACCTCGTGTTCCCCGGCATCAAGGCGGATCGCGCTTAATGCATCGCTTACGGGAACAAGTTCGCCCTCATGTCCGTCTATCATGACCTTAAATCCTTCGGCATAAGGTATCGTAAGGAAAAGAAGACCGTCTTCTTTGGCAGTAATATTGCCGCGAAGTGTCGTATCATCATAATATGTGACATTCAGGACTTCATCCGATAACTCACTGACCATAAGATCATAACCGGATCTGTTGAGCTGATAAGCATAGAAATTAATGGTTCCCGCATTGGTCTCGCTGTAATTGACCGTCAGCGAAAGAGGCGTTCCCTCATATGTACCGAGGCATACGATCTGATAACTTCTTATATCAAAAGACGCCTTCTGTTCTTCGCCTTCCTTGATCGTTACGCTTCCACCCTTGGGAGAATACAGATAAACGTATATATCACTTCCGAGATCGGCATCGCTTACGGTAAATTGAGCGGAAGCCGCATTTCCGGCGGAGGATACCTGAAGATCGATATGGCTTCCGAAGCGGTCATTCGCCTGAAGATTATCACAGAATGTGCAATCGGCATTGACCGGAAGATAGACATCATCTCCGATCCCCATGGATCTTACAAGACTGTTCGTCTTATAAAAAGGATCATGGATAGATTCTTCGGGAACAAAATCAAGTATCTCGGGCGATACCATATATCCTACCGGGAGAGCGTCCGGATTGCCGTAGAAGACGACCTCTCCTTCACTGTATTCTTCGTCGAAGATCATCGGAACCGCAGATGTCTTTTCAATCGTTGCAAGATTCCTTACTCCAAGGAGCGTAGCAGTGACGCGCGTAAGACCGAAATTTCTAAGTCCGTTGATACCGTTGTTATGGAAGCCGAAATTCCTCATATACTTTACAAAGCTCTCGCGTGCCGTCGAAGAGAATGTAGACATTCCCTTGACATCATAGACGGACTGGATACAGCAGATAAAGTTGGGATAAAGCTCGGTCCTCTCAAAAGTATTATGACCGTCGGTACCCTCTATCTCCTCCACATGATCATGGATGATATCCCTGTTCTTGGCATAGAAAGAATATCCCGGGAAGCCCTCATGCTCCGCAACTCTGGCAATGGTAATGACGGAAGCCGCGAAAAGCTCCAGAAGCATCGTAACGGTAATAAGGACCTCATAAAACAACGAGCTCTTCTTCCTTCCTGCTCTTATACATGTCAGGACGGATCCCTGAATGATCAGGAACAGAAGGGTAAGTCCGATCTGCTGATATCCCTCGTTGCCCGTGCCCAGCTTTTCGTACAGGACAAGAAAGACTCCGGCTCCGACACATACTCCGGCTACCTGCCCGCGGGTATAATATCGCAATACCCTGATGGTCATGAAAGCGACCGATACGAGAATGAAGCTCATGATAAAGGATTCTCTGTACGGGATCTGATTCGGAAAATGGAATCCGTGCCAGATGAAATTCAATGCTCTGTTGGTAAAGCTCAGATACATCAGGAGCATCAGGAATCCGTATCCGATCTTGTGCCTGAGCTTGATACCCGTATCAGGGGAAGCCATGAAGAACAATGGCACCATGAGGGCTACAACGATCCCGCATGCCACATTAGCCATACCGTCTCTGATATTGGGATTGGCAGTCATCATGAGTCTGCCGAGGAAATCAAAGAGATTACCGGAGAGTGTAAAGTCCATGGGAAATTCGTCGCCGGTTGCCGATGAATGCTTAAGGATCATATATGTGGGCAGCACCGTAATTGCAGAGATGCATCCGGCAATGAGACTGCTTACCGCAAATCTTATGGCTGCGCCGGTAACTGACTTGAATCCGATATCCTCCCTCTTATTGACGGTAAGAAAGAGCACTACCGAATAAAATACAAGGAAGAGACAGATGAAATATCCCGAATAAAAATTCGATGTGATGCACAGGGCAAGAGAGAAGATATAAAGAAAATATTTCTTTTCCAGGAATAGCCTTCGAAGACCTAATGCGATCAGCGGGAGCAGTACAAAAGCATCACACCACATGATATTCCAGAAATCAGTCAGGAACCAGGCACTGAGTGCATAGCTTGCACCGAAGATCACCGTGATAAAGTCATATCTCTTGTTGTCATTCTCGGACAGGAACATACCCATGAAAAGAGATGCAAGTCCGGCTCTTAAAGCAGAGACAAATGCTACGAATACAGGCAGAGCCTTATACGGAAATAAGAGACAGAGAAGATTTAAAGGGCTTGCCGCATAGTTGGCAAATGCCGCATAATATTCCGTTCCGAGGCCCGTATTCCATGTGTAGAAGAGCGATCCGCCCTCCAGGATCTTCTGCCTGAATTCATATATGAACGGCATATACTGGTGATAAAGGTCCACCGTAAGGACCGTCCTGTCACCAACCGGATATACCTGAAGTATGGCAAAAGTCAGTACGATAGTCAGGAAAGGAAATATGAAAGACAGCAATCTGCTGTCTCCGAGGAAATCGGTTATCTTTATAAAGATCTTGCGTGCTTTCTGTCCCATATAAAAAAGATAATATCACATTGGCCGACGATTTGTAGCAATGCGGTAATAATAGGGTAATTCTTTTTATGGTAAAGTATAGTGAATAATTTATTTTAAGGAGCAGTATCTGTGGGACTTCGACTTCGTATCATCCTAAATCCGTCTTCGGGACGTGAGACAGCTCGCGTCAATGTAGATGATATGCTCGCTTATCTGGTTTCTTTCGGCGCACTCGAAAGGGCTGACGTATGTTACACATCCAAGCAGTATGATGCCGTGGAATTCGCCCGAAAGACCGATGTTACTCAATACGACTATATTATCGCAGTAGGCGGTGACGGTACCGTTAATGAAGTAATAACCGGAATGATGGAGGGACATATAGATCTTCCTCTTGCGATCTACACCTCCGGTACCGTTAATGATTTTGCAACTATCAATGCACTGCCCTCTCTTCCCTCCGACTTCGCAAGGATGCTCATGGATCCGAAGTTCAATAAGGTAGACTGCGGCAAAGTAGACGACAGATATTTCCTTAATGTGCTGGCAGGCGGCCTCATGGCTGATGTGGCATATAAGGTCCCATCGGATCTTAAGACGGCTTTCGGACCTGCAGCTTACTGGATGTCCGCCATGAAGGATATCCCCTCCACCATCAATAATGCCATCGATCTTCATATCAAGGCGAACGGCGAGGAATATAACGAACAGGCAATAATGTTCCTGATCTCCAATACCAAGAGCGTCGGCGGATTCAGGAAGCTTATGACGATGGCCGATCTGTCGGACGGTCTGCTCGACGTGCTTGTCCTAAAGAAGATGGAACCTACCGAAATAATGCCGCTTTTGGGCAACCTCATGGTCGGTGAACATATATATAATGACAACGTACTGTATCTTCAGACTAAATATCTTGAACTTGACGCACCTTCGGATCAGAAGGTGATACTCGATCTCGACGGCGAAAGAGGTCCGATCCTTCCCGTCACTATCGAATGTATACATGAGGCGATCACCCTGATCGTCCCCAATGAGGAGGAATCACTTTGAAGAAGAGAGACAACAAAAATAAGATAAGGACACCCGAGATCGACACCGGCTCTGCGGTAACACCGGCGGAGTCCGTAGAGAATGAGCCTCAGGATATCGGTGTCACCGTTGAGGAGTCACCGGAAGTCGAGTCTCCCGTAATAACCGAGGAAGCTCTTGTTCCCGGCGAGGAATTCTTCGATCCCGGAACTAAGACGGACGACGAGAAGCATCAGGTCCTGTCGGATCTCGAGCAGATCGATCCGGACCTTCTGACGGGTGAGGAGTCGGCAGTCAGGAAAAAGACTCCTAAGGCCAAGAAGGAAAAAGAAAAGAAAAAGAATGACGTTGCTCCCATAAAGCTCGACATATCCGGCAAGAGCACTGCTTCTTCGCGCAGCAGATCCGAAGAAGAGACCTCAGGCAAGAAGCGCAAGGGAATGACATTTGTTATATTTGCCGTCATCGCAGTTATCGCGGTCGCAGCCATATCCCTCTTCTACGAAGCCGGGATCAAGGAAAAGCTTCAAAGTCCTCTTCTGATCAACGGCGTCCCCGTCGACAGCGCGGAATTCAGCTTTATGTATCACTACATACTGATCGATAACGGTGTCGATATCTTTGCGTCCGACACCCCCGCGATGCTCGCATCCCCTTCTGAAGATCCCAACTATGCGACCCAGAGAGATTATTTTCTCAATCTGACTGCATCCGAAATGCAGACTACACAGATCCTCTATGACGATGCAAAAGCTCACGGTTATGACATCTCCGAGCAGCACTATACTCTGGCCAGAGCATATGTCGACTGGCTCTCAGGCAAAGCCGAAGAACTTAATGTGCCGCTTGATACATATATCAGAGGCGTATTCGGAAATCAGGTAAGCGAGCAGGTAGTAGTTAATACTCTTGCCAAGAAATACTTCACCGAAGACTATGCATCAGGTGCCAAGCTCGAGGAACTGCAGGCTACGGAGGAGCAGGCTAATGCGGCTTACGAGGATAACCGAAATGCATATGATGTCGTCGACTATAAGATCCTCCGAATGACATATGAGCAGAGAGATGATGCTTTCGTGCAGACGGCAGTCCGTCATGCCGAGCAGATAATCGAGAATATGGGACACGATCCCGCCAACTTCGAGACCGAAGCTGCCGCTTTCTTCTCGGGAGAGGCCGCAGAAAGACTTGCACAGACCGACTCGACACTCGTAAATGATGCCAGATATTCGGACTTTACACATAATGATTTCAGAGACTGGCTTTTCGACGTTGAGAGAACACCCGGTGACGCCACCATCTTCTACGATACCGACGGATTCCCCATAATCCTCTGCTTTGTATCAAGAGACCGTCAGTCCGTCCCTCTTCGTGATGTCAGGATCGTTCATATCAATGTATCCGATACCGGTGACGGAACAGGCTATTCCGTATCAGAGGCTCAGTCACTTGCTCAGGAGATCTATGACCAGATCGAGGGCGAGGGTGATATGCAGTCAGTCGAGAATCACTATACAGACGAGATCTTAAGCGGAAATGTGGAAGTCATCCACAGCGCGGATACATATCCGGGCAAGTATGACGAGGTGTTGAACACATGGATCTTCTCCGATGAGAGAGCTGCCGGCGATAAAGCCTTCCTCGAGACAGATGACGGGTATTATATCATCTATATGGTAAATATCTCCGGTAACCCAGAGTGGTACGACAGAGTCAACAGTTTCATAAGAATGAGAAACTATCAGGCATTCCTTACCGAGATGGAATCAGAATATTCCTACGAATTCGTACAGTCCGGCCTTGATGCCATTCAGGATGTACCGTGACGAGGATCCTTCTGACCCGCCACGGGGAAACAGTATGGAACAGTGAGGGCCGTATGCAGGGGCGGAAGAATTCTCCCCTCACGGATAACGGAATAAAGGGAGCCTCAGATCTCGGCAGGAAGATAGCAGATGACCGCATCCTGATAGATCATTGCCTCGTAAGTCCGATGCCCAGAGCGCTTCACACTGCGCACCTGATCAGGAAGAATTCGGGGTTTGATTATAAGATCGACATAGAACCACTGCTCATAGAGATGGATCTGGGATCATGGGAAGGAATGAGATGCGCCGATGCGATATCCTCATTTCCCGAAATGTACGGATATTTCAAGAAACGCCCCGATATGTATGTTCCCGTCGACGGCGGCGAGACATTTAAAGACATATACGACAGATCAGTTCTCCTTCTGGACAAAATAAAAGAACGATACGACGGTACCGTTCTTCTTGTTTCACATATGATACTGGTACAGGGAATGCTCTGTGCCGCCTCGGGAAACAGCCTGTCTGAGCTGAGAGACAACAGTCCCATTGCACAGACGACTCTATATGAAATAGATCTCTGATCAGATCCCTGCCATTATCAGGACTATAACGGAAATGAAAGTAAGGACCATGGATACGATAAGTATCGTAGCTATTACTTTTGTCGCCATTGATTTCTTATTCTGTCTCATAGATCAAGTCCCGTCTCCTATCGTAAGATCAAATGACATCTCTTCACCGTCTCTTGATACGACAACCGTTATCACGTCACCGACGCTGTGAGAGTCCCGCACTCCAATAATATCATTCGATCTGCTAATTGCAACTCCATCCATCGAAATAATAAGATCTGCGACCTTAAGACCTGCTTCCTCTCCGGGACCTCCGTCATCAAGTTCGGCTATGTATACACCGGGTACGGCACCGTTATAATCGCCCTCGGATATGGTCGTTACGGTAATACCGAGATAAGGACGATCGGTAACATAGCCGTAATTGATCAGTGATTCTATAACACTCTTGATCGGAGTTATGGGAATGGCAAATCCAAGACCTTCCGCCGAACCCATCTTGGCATTGGTGACACCTACGACTTCGCCGAATGAATTGATAAGCGGACCGCCGCTGTTTCCTTCATTGATCGACGCATCGGTCTGGATAAGCTCCATCAGATATCCCTTGCTGTTCATCTCTCTTCCCGTCGCGGATATAACGCCTACCGTAACGGTACCTTCAAGCGTGCCAAGGGGATTACCGATAGCCACTGCGATCTCTCCGACCTGAAGCATATCGGAATCACCCAGGATAACGGAATTATAAGCATGTTCCTCGCGAAGCTTTACTACCGCTATATCCGTAGGTTCATCAGAGCCGACGACATCCGCGGGGATCATATCGTCATATCCCGGAACATTTACCATCACAGACTTAGAATCATCTTCCAATACGGTCTCGACAACATGTGCATTGGTGACGATATATCCTTCTTCGCTTATGATAAATCCGGATCCGGATGATATTGGTACCGACGTGCCGTTCTCCTCGCCGTAAATATATACGGAGACGGTAGCCGGTCCGACGCGCTCTGCAATCTCTACTGTGCTGAGTGTCTGCTTGTCCGGATCATATATACTTGCAGCTTCCTCCAAAGAGAAATTCGGATCGGCGAAAGGATGGTCCGCAGGCTCGGTCTTCTCCTCCTGCTTCTCATCGGGATCGGTAATACCGCTCGTATAGGTCATATTGCCCTTTTTACCGGTAGTCAGAGCAAAGATATAAAGCGTTTGCATTGCCGAAAAGCCCAATACCAGTATAAGTGCACATGCTAACGCGACTATCATGGTATTGGGATTCTTGTTCTTATTACCTTCTGACATTTAAATCACCTCTTAACTACGGATAATACTACTATAAAGTAAGGCTCGTACTGCCGATTTGAGTCAGATCAGCGGCAAACGTATCTCACGTTCTCCGATCTTTTCTATCTGAGCTCTTCCCGATGTAATATCAGTCAGAGTAGCAGCCATGACCTCCTGATCCGCCTTGGTGCAGACCACCGTAAATCTGACATCGGCCCCGTATTCCGTATCTTCGACAGCCCATCCTTTAAGGCCTATCTCGCGCATGACCTTATCCGACAGATCATATCCGAGTCTTACAGAAAACGCCTTACCGGCTTTCACTTCCACCTTACCTGATGCATCCACGGCAGAAACCGCCGCGTCCGTATATGCTCTTACAAGACCACCCTTACCGAGAAGGATGCCGCCGAAATACCGGGTGACGGCCACGGCAATATCAGTCAGTTCAGACCTTTCGATCACATTAAGGATAGGCAGCCCCGCTGTACCCGAAGGCTCACCGTCATCACTTATCTTCTGCATATGAGTAAGTGTATCGATCTTCCAGGCATAACAGGTATGTCTGGCATCGGGATATTTCTTTCTTACTGACGAAATGAAAGCCTCCGCCTCCTCGGCGGTACGGACCGGCATTGCCTGCCCGATAAAGACAGACTGCTTGATCTCAATACGTGACTCGCCGTATCCCGACAGCGTTACAATCCTGTCGTCCGTCAAGCGAGCTCCTTATATCTCTGATAAGCCATCATGAGAAGTGACTTATCCTGGCTGTATGTTATAGTCTCAAGTGCCTCTTCGATAGTAAAGAAACCCGCATCGATAAAACCTTCGGACAAGGAAGGTTCCACGTGATCGCTCTCGGCTTTCATTACAAACCAGGATACGTTATTATGCACGGGCTTACGCCTTGTGACCGAGAAGAATTCATACTTGGTCTTGCCGCAGGGTGCTATTATCTTCGAATCGACACCGGCCTCGGCTTTGATCCTCTTAACGGCAACTTCCGTAAGCTTTTGACCTGCGCGAACAACGCCCTTGGGAAAGGACCATTCATGCTTATCATTCAGTATCATCAAAACCTTATCGCCGCAGAAAACTATACCGCCTGCACAATCTCTGACTATCATACGGACTCACCTTCATCGATATCGATATGATCTTATTTATTATGTTTTGATTTTATCACACGAAAAGGTTTATGTTCAATTTCCGCTTTCGCTTTAATAAATAACCTTATATAATGCATCTATGATCAACGACAATAAAAAGTATGATTTAGATGAATATAAGAAGAGCCAGAAAAAGAGATCGCCCAAGGAACAGGACAGGCTTATCGGTCTTCGAAGGACATTCGTAATACTTCTTTCGGGAGCAATGGTCCTCGGCCTTATCCTTGTCGGCGGAATAATCGGCAAGATCGCGCAAAGCGACGGTAATACTCCCATCTTCGTACTTAATACCTCTGCCGTAACGGCTCCTTCTACTACTATAGGAACACTTGCCACCCCGACTCCCACCGTTCCGTTTACTGTGACGGAGCAGCTCCCGGCAGATCCGCTTTCCGACGCTTTCTGGGGGGAACTCGCTTCCGCGGAAGATCCCATCCCATATGAGCATTTCGACGTACACGGACTTTATCTTAATAAGGTCGTAAATCTCGAGCAGTGTATTGATCTCGCCAATAACTCGGAGATCAATGCTTTTGTCATAGACCTTAAGGAAGCCGAGGGTATCTATTACAATACTTCGAATGAGACCGCGCAGGAGATCGGTTATCTTTATAACTACTACGATCTTGAGGATGTATGTCAGACATGTCACGACAACGGGATCTATGTCATCGGACGTATTGTTTGTTTTAAGGACCCTCGGCTTGCCGCTACTTACCCCGACAGAGCGATCTGCGACAGCGCGGGAAATCCCCTGTACTTCTCTACTGAGGGAAGCGAGGCTTTCGCCAACCCGTATGATCAGAGAAACTGGGAATACCTGATAGAACTCGCAGAAGAAGCCGTCTCCATGGGAGTAGACGAGATACAGTTCGACTATGTAAGATTCCCGACGGGAAATACGACTTCCGGCAATGCTCCGTACTTCGGAGCGGACGGACAGGTACCCGACAAGTCTGCTGCCATCAACAGATTTCTTCAGACTGCCAGGATCAGCATTCAGGACACTCTCGGAATTCCCGTGTCGGCTGATATATTCGGTATCGCCGTCACAAGTTCCCTTGACGGTGATATCTTAGGACAGGACTGGGAAACAGTCGGATTTACCGGCATCGATTCCCTCTGCCCCATGATCTACCCGTCCCACTATGCTTTGGGCACGCAGATGAACGGTATGACATTCGATGCTCCCGACCTCGATCCGTATGACATTATGCTCAATGCGCTCCTCATCGGAAGCCGCTACCACGATCAGCCGGGCTACTGTACGGTAAGACCTTATCTTCAGGCCTTTACAGCTTCTTATCTCGGCGAGGGTAATTATATGGTCTATGACTACGATGCGATAAATGATCAGATCAGGGCTCTTCAGGATGCGGGGCTTAGCGAATGGATACTTTGGAATGCCTCGGTCGAATATCCCGAAGGAAATTATGGGGGCAACAACGACTGATTGGTGATACAATATGAAAGTTATATTATTTGGAGGGAAATAAAATGATCGACATTAAGTTTTTGAGAACGGATCCCGATGCGGTCAAGGAGAATATAAAGAAGAAGTTCCAGGATGAGAAGCTTCCCCTTGTAGACGAGGTAATAGAACTCGACAAGGAATTCAGAGAGAGCAAGACAAGAGCCGAGTACTTAAGGTCTCAGCGCAATAAGATAAGTAAGCAGATCGGTGCTCTTATGGCTCAGGGCAAGAAGGAAGAAGCCGAGGCTACCAAGAAGCAGGTAACTGATATGGCCGAGGAGCTCGAGGCGCTTACGGCTAAGGAGACCGAACTTTCCGAGAAGATCGATAAGATCATGAGGATAATCCCCAATATCATCGATCCTTCAGTACCGATCGGTAAGGATGATTCCGAGAATGTGGAGATCGAGAAGTTCGGTGAACCTTTTGTTCCCGATTTTGAGATTCCCTACCATGTCGATATCATGGAGAACTTGAACGGTATCGAACTCGATCCCGCCAGAGATACCAGCGGTAACGGCTTCTACTACTTGAGAGGCGACATCGCAAGACTTCATTCCGCTATCCTCTCTTATGCAAGAGACTTCATGATCGATCGCGGATTCACATACTACATCCCTCCTTTTATGATCAGAAGCTCCGTTGTTACAGGCGTTATGAGCTTTTCCGAGATGGAGAACATGATGTATAAGATCGAGGGCGAGGATCTCTACCTTATCGGTACATCCGAGCACTCCATGATCGGTAAGTTCATCAATACCATAACAGACGAGGATCAGCTTCCTCAGACTCTTACTTCATATTCTCCCTGCTTCCGTAAGGAGGTCGGTGCACAC
>CACZPC010000231.1 GCA_902782985.1 Oscillospiraceae bacterium | reverse complement strand
GAAAGCATTGCTTTCTTCGTGGCATTTAATATATTGATCTCATCTATAGTCTCGGCATCGACTTCGCATACGGAATAACAGAGTGCATCTTCCTTGATCTTTACGAAAAGCTCCTCACGCTTTTTCTCGGAAAGTTTCTTGGAATCATCCAGACCGAGGATCTTCTTATCAGGATCCAGAATACAGGCAGCTGCAACGACAGGACCTGCAAGAGGGCCTCTGCCGGCTTCATCAATACCGGCTATAAGTTTGGCCCCTTTAGCGAAAAATGCCTTTTCATATTCACTCAGTGATTCGTATTTCTCTTCCAGTTGTTCGATCGTAAGTCTTGCCATAATCTCACCTTATCATATCAGCTTTGCGGCTTATCGGGGCTTTCAAGCGTGATCCTGCCTATACGGCCTGATCTTAAGTCATCGAGCAGCAGTCGTGCGAATCTCTCCTCATCGATCCTGCCTCCGCTCATAAGACAGCCTCTTCCCTTACCCATGGCAAGAAATCTGTCATATTCATCACACTGACCGTCAAGGAAATCTTCATCTATGTTATATCTTTCTGCCATAAGCTTCGGATATAGTTTCCAAAGAAGATTACATGTCTCATATGATACTTCTACATTATCCGTGATCTCGGATTTTATGGCACCTGTGGCAGTTAATACCAGCTGAGATCTCTTAGTGGCGATCTTGGGCCAAAGAACTCCGGGCATATCCATAAGATCGAGCTTACCGTCGGTACGGATCCATTTAACATTTCTGGTAACACCGGGTTTATTACCCGTAACGGCTGCCTTTCGGCCTGCAATACCGTTTATCAACGTTGATTTACCGGTATTAGGAACACCTACTACGAGGACTTTTATAGTCCTGCCGTTCATCCCCTTTGCTTTTGCTCTCTCGATAATATCTCCGCAAAGTTCTTCCGTTACGGCATATAACTTCTCAAGGCCTTTCTTCCTGTTAGCCTCAAGAGGGACTGCTGCTATTCCCTTAGACTTAAAGTATGCGATCCATTTATCAGTCTGTACGGGATCGGCAAGATCTGCCTTATTAAGGATCACTACCCTGGGTTTATTTCCTACAAGCTTATCCAACTCGGGATTTCTGCTGGAAAAAGGAATCCTGGCATCGCATGTCTCATATACGGCATCGACCTTTTTCAGGTTCTCGGAAGTCTCATTAAGAGCCTTTCGCATATGACCCGGGAACCAGTTTATACTTTGAATATTATCGCTCATCTGATACTCCGCTTAAATTTCATCAGATAATATTCTACCATATGATACAAACTCGGAAAGCAGAGCATACAAAAACCGCCTGCGTATAAACGCAAGCGGTCTTGAATCATCAGTCTGATACTAATTTCAGGACTTCTCGAGAGCAAGAGTTCTTGTTGTGATATCACAAACCTCAGAAGGTCCGTAATACTGAATAGCACCGGGATATGTGAAGCATGTCTCAACAGCCCACTTCTCTCTGTTTGCCTCGAAGAACTTGAAAGGCTTACCGTCAAGCTCTACAAGAGCCTTTCTGATAACGGGCTTGTCCTCACCGTTTCTTCTCTCCATATTCATCATCTTAGTGATGGGCATACCGCCTGCAACCCACTCCTCAGCGGGCTTGGAGATATTGGATACCTTGGAAAGATAACCTGTGAAACCATACTGGATAAGCATGAAAGCGTTGAAACCGAGTGAGTAGCAGTAATCTGCATCGAAGTTTGAAGGGAAAGCGCAACGGCCCTCATAGCCGAAGAAATGATGCTGTGCACCAAACTTACCCTTATATGTGCCTGCAGCCTTACGCTTAGCAAGCTCAGCCTTTACCATCTCAGAGAAGAGCTTCTCGGACTCGATAAGGGATACCTGAACATTACCGTGAGGATCTCTCTCGAGGAAAAGCTGCTGCTGGATACCCTGAGGAAGGATATCAAATACCTTGAATGCATCAGCAGTAAGTCCTGCCTTGATGAATTCATACTTAGCATTCCAGTCAGGAAGAGCATTAAACTGAGCAGTCTTCTCACCTGCAAGGAGCTCATTGATCTCAGCAATAAGAGCAGAGAACTCGGGGACGAACTCTACGATACCCTCGGAGATGATAGCAACACCGAAGTTCTCACCGTTGTTACCTCTCTTCTCAACTGCATCTGCGATGTAGTTAGTGATCTGAGCAAGAGACATCTTCTTAGCTGCAACTTCCTCACCGATAAGGCAGATATTAGGCTGTGTCTCAAGTGCACACTCAAGAGCTACGTGAGAAGCGGAACGACCCATAACCTTAATAAAATGCCAGTACTTCTTAGCGGAGTTAGCGTCACGCTCGATGTTACCGATAAGCTCGGAATATGTCTTTG
>CACZPC010000230.1 GCA_902782985.1 Oscillospiraceae bacterium | reverse complement strand
ATATTATAATATTTTACGGGTTTCTGATTTGCCACAAAAATACCCATGTTGGGATCCGCCCTTAGATCGACTGTTTTGCACCAATCGCGATGCATCTTCAAGATCTGTCGCAAAAAGGGAGCCTGCGCATAAATCACAGTCGCTAAACAGCGTAATATCAGCATTTCGAGCATAATACGCAGATGACGCCATTGGCATTCCCTCTCATAGAAAAAGACAATTGCGTATGAGCATAGATCAACAGATCCTTACATTTTCCAAGGCTTCAGGATCGGTTGACAGTCAATTTTCACTGTGCTATAGTTTCCGTATTGAAGGAATAATGGGTTTGAGATCGATTGAAGTGTGTGTGTATTGTTCAGTTGATCCGTTTCTATAATTAAGGGTAGATAGCAATATGGGATTTTCAGTATTTTGATCTCTATATTTTCATATTCGATTTTATCAGTTCGTATAATCTGGCCATGTTAACAGATGCCATTTTATAATACTTTCTTTTGCAGTGCGCAGGCGATCGAAAGGCAAAAAACTATTTATGGGTTGAATGAGACCCAAAGGAGGCAAAAAATGTTTAAGACACTCAACGAGACAGAGCTTATGACAGTTAACGGCGGCGGTAAGTATGTACGCGGCTATAAGGTAGTATGGAGAGGATCCTACTATGAGAAGGTATGGGTAGGACCTGTCTGGGTATCAAGCGACTATCCCTACAGCGAGATCAGAGTTTATTAATGGATCTTTCTGATCGCGTTCAGGAATGAACTTACAGGAGGCAAGTAGCCGCATTGTGCTGCTTGCCTCTTTATATAATATTACGGTAGCAGAAGTCCGTTACTACGGAGTTAGTTGATGAAGTATTATTGCGTAAAGCAACATGACATAACAGATTGCGGTGCAGCTTGTCTCGCCACGATCTGCAAACAGAACGGTTATAGGATAGGGATCACAAAGATCCGTGAAGCAGCAGGTACCGATACGGAAGGTACCAATGCCTATGGCATGATCAAAGCCGCAGAACGATTAGGCTTTCTGGCAAAAGGTGTAAGAGGTGACCGGGAATCCTTTTATTCGGATATCCCTCTGCCTTGTATCGCACACATGATGGTAAACGGCACCTTAACGCACTATGTCGTAATACATAAGATAACAAAGCGGTATATCCTTATCGCAGATCCCGCAAAAGGGATCGTAAGACTTAAACCCGAAGAATTCTTCGGAGAAACGGGAACCGAAGACAAAGCGCCCGAATACGAGTGGAGCGGCGTCCTGATCCTGTTGACAAAAAAAGAGACATTTAAGAAGGGCGTCGAGACCAAAGGTCTGTTCAGCAGGTTCTTCTATCTTCTCCTCCCGCAGAAGAAGCTGATCCTGCATATCTTTCTCGCGTCATTGATATATACATTATTCGGCATCCTCGGAGCATTTTACTATCAGGCTCTGATCGACTCGGTACTTCCCTGCGGTCTGCAGAAGATGCTGACCACGCTATCCATAGGCATGATACTGCTAAGTATCTTCAAGATAGCTCTCGTCACCATCAGGTCCCACATGATGCTGTATCTGAGCCAGAAGCTGGATATCAAGCTGCTCCTGGGGTATTACCGTCATGTCATGGATCTCCCCATGAACTTCTTCGGAACAAGAAGGGTCGGTGAGATCATCTCGCGTTTTGCTGATGCGGGCAAGGTACGTGATGCCATCTCGGGAGCGACCCTTACCATCATGATCGATACCCTGATGGCTGCAGTAGGTGCGGTGATCCTATGCACACAGAATGTTAAGCTGTTCCTCATAACAGTCGTCATGGTGATCCTCTATGCCGTCATCGTATTCGCATTTAATGAGAGATACCGCAAGCTGAACGAAGAAGTGATGGAAGATAACGCGCAGCTCACCTCATATATGGTAGAGTCCCTTAACGGTATCCAGACCGTAAAAGCATATAATGCCGAGAGAAGGACAAAGAGGGATACGGAGACCAAGTTCGTAAAGCTCCTTAAGAGCATCTTCAGGCTCACATGTGTCGGAAATGCTCAGGATGCCCTGAAGACATCCGTGGAACTTATAGGAGGCGTCATCATCCTGTGGATCGGCGGTATCAGCGTTATCCACGGCGATATGACCGCCGGCGGCCTTATCGCCTTCAATTCCCTCCTTGTATATTTCCTGGATCCCATCAAGAACCTCATCAACCTCCAGCCCCAGATACAGACTGCGGTAGTAGCTGCAGACAGACTGGGAGAGATCCTCGATCTTGAGGTAGAGAAGACTGAGAACGAGATCCGCAAGGCTTCACCTTCGTCGCTCAAGGGAGATATCCGTATCCATGATATGGATTTCCGTTACGGCACGAGAAGGCTCGTACTGGAAAACATAAACCTTGATATCCCCAAGGGAAGCAACGTAGCATTCGTAGGAGAGAGCGGTTCAGGTAAGACTACCCTTACCAAGCTCCTTCTTCACATGTACTCTCCCGAGAAAGGCGAGATCCTGATCGGTGACCGCTGTATCGAGGATATACAGATAGAGACGCTCCGAGATCGTATCGCCTACATCCCTCAGGAGACATTCCTGTTCAGCGGTACCATCTACGACAACCTGACTCTGGGAATGGATGACGTGACCATGGAGGACGTCGTAGAGGCTGCCAAGATGGCACAGGCACACGACTTCATCAACGAACTCCCCGCCCGTTATAATACATACCTGGAAGAGAACGGAGCCAACCTGTCGGGAGGTCAGAGACAGAGGCTCGCCATCGCCAGAGCCATGCTCAAGAAGCCGGATATACTGATCCTCGACGAAGCTACCAGCAACTTAGATTCCATAACGGAAAGAGCCCTTGACGTTACCATCAACGAGTTCGCCCGGGATATGACAACGATATTCATCGCACACAGATTAAGTACCATCAAGAACTGTGACAGGATCTTCGTCATGGAAAAAGGAAAGATCGCAGAGTCAGGTACTCATAAGGAACTTATCGCTCTTGGCGGAAGATATGCAGAACTTGTAAGACAGCAGTCTCTCGGAGACTATGAAGCGGAGGGATAAGAGATGAGACCTGTGATCATTGACATGAAGGATCTGTCGGAGAGTACTGAGATCTACGAGTCCAAGCCGAACAGGTTCGCCGTGATATTCGTATACATCATGCTGTCATTCACATTGATCGCCTTTGCTTGGATGTCTTTATTCTCGATAGACGAAGTAGTAAATTCCGGCGGAATTCTCGTAAAGGACGAGGATCAGACATACCACATGGAGATCTATATATCAGACAGCGATTACGGAAAAGTACACGTAGGACAGGACGTTAAGTTCGAAGTCATCGCCTATCCCGCCAACGAGTATTCATACTTCCACGGACAGATACAGGAGATCTCCGACGAACAGTTCTTCAGTTCAGAGACGGGTGCCTCATATTATATGGTGACGGTAGCGTTCAGTAACGATGCTCTCAAGGACGATAACGGTAATGCACTGTCCCTGGCAGACGGTCTTTCCTGCAGGGCAAATATCGTGACGGGACATGAGACCGTATTAAGATATCTCATGAAGAATATCTGATCAGAAAGACTGCAGCATCGATACAGCCTTCTCAAAGACAGGCTTGCTGACATAAAGACCGGTCTCAAGATGCTCCTTGACGGGATTGACGGAGCAATCATTCCGTTCGATCAGATCGCCGATCTTTACGACCATTCCGTCCCAGCTCTCGTCGAATCCCTGCCTTAATCTGTACCAGTCGGTAAACATACATATAGAAGTACGTCCGTCCTTACCCGGGCATGCTGCGAAGGACATCTTCGCGCCCTCGGGAAGCACGATCTTACCGTTCTCATCAGGCCGGGGGAATTCGCCGCTCTTCTGCATGGGTACCAGGAAAGATGCCTTCGGAAGCTCCCTTAAGACGAATCCGTAGAATATGCCATAGAGCGTTGCCTTATTCGGATCCTTGCTGTCGCGCAGCTGACCCAGAAGGAGCAACCATCTCACCAGGTCAGGATTAGTCACGGGAATATCCTTCTTCGGAGTATCCTTATAGTCCGGTTCGCTGATGATAAGATCCTTCATGATATTGAAACCGCTGCCGTTGATATTGATACCGCAGGCGCCGTTAAGATAGAATGCCCTGCCGAGCAGATCGTATATCCCCTTACCGTTATCCTCCGCATTCCTTATCAGCTTCAGCTCCATATCAGGATCAGAACGAGCGCTGTCAATGATCCTTTCAGCTCCTTTGGTGACCAGCATTATGGTCGGCGGTGCCACTTGGCTGTTCTTGATATCCCCGGATACCTTGGTAAACATATAAGGCTCACCTGTGATCCGGCTGAATACGACATACAGTTCGTCGGCGGAAAGTACTTTCTTTACAAGGGCAGTAACGAGTCTGTCCACCTTGATCCTGCTCTTCATCTTGAACTCATCCGTCTGGAGCGAAGCCGGGGTCTTGCCCATCTTCGCCATATAACAGCTTGCAGTCTCCGCCATATGGCCGATGGGAAGCTTCTCCCACTCTTCTACCGTGAGATCCATATCCCTGCGCTCGACATATTCGTATGCGAGTCCCATCGCAAGCGCCCACAGCAGATACCCGGAAGTTGCTTCACCGGAACATATCACACATCCCTTGGAGATCTTATCCATACTTAACCCCTTGAGCTTTATGCCGACAGCGCAGTCTGTTGCCGAAGTCACGGGAGTCCTGTCCTTCACGAGGGAGACTACGCTCGCGGGATATTCTTCACAGACGTCATCCCCGATATTCAATACGCGAACTTCCATTCCCGCACTTACGGTTCCCTTGACATGCCCGGTAACGACAACGCCTTCATTATCCTTGATGGCAAAGATCTCCTCCACACTGCAGGCAAAGCCTTTCACTTCCTCTGTCTTCTTCACGGGTCCTTCATCAGGACGGGAAGCTTTCTCGGGAGCGCTTATAAGACCAAGCATAACGCGTACGAAATACTCCGTGTATCCCACCGCGATAGCAAATACCAGGAGCTCGACATAATACACGCTCGGGAAAAGGAGTATAAGGCTTGTCTTGGGACGCATGAGGAAGTATATCCATGAGCTTGCATTATATAGTGCAAGGGTAGCCCACATGAACCTGGAATGTCCGTAATAAAGGATATAGAGAACATTGCACATGATGATGATCAGGCCGGTGACTATAAAAAGAACGGCAGTATCTCCCTCCAGGCTCTTAAGCCGGGTATCCAGCGCATATATGCACGGAGGAAGTATAAAGCGCAGTGCAAGAAAGAGTTTTTTCTCTTTCCCGCCGCGGATATCCTTTATGCCCCTGATGATATAAGCGATCGCAAGTCCCGACACCGAACCCAGACAGAGGATACTTACTATAAGATCCAGTCCCGTTCCCGTAAAATGCCCGTGAGGTATAAGTACGTTCATGAGCAGAAAGCTCACTGCTATGATCCCGCTCGTTATCCATTCAGTTCTCTGACATCTGTTCATCTGTCTACCCCGATATCTTTATACTTAAGAGCCCTTGCTCCGGATACCATTATACCAATAGCACCCTGTTATCGTTACATGACTGGTAGAATATATAAGAAGCATATGCTCGAAAGGAAGACCTCCCGGGATGATACTTATATTTGACCTTTTTCAGACACTTGTAGAAGTCGTGAATATGGATTTCAACCGCGGCTTAAAGCCTCTTTGGAAAGAGCACTATAAGGATAAGTGCTCTTTCGAAGAGATAAAGGCATACGGCGAAGAGCTTTTCGTACACATGCTGGATATGCACGGGAAAGGACTTGAGTTCCCTTTCGTAAGAGATGAGCTTCCTTTGTATGCGAAGAAGTACGGCGGCGATATCATCGACATGGATATAGAAGAGGAAGCGTTATTTCTCAGTAGATGCAACGAAGAAAGAGTATACGACGGCCTTCAGGAGATGCTTGAGCATTTCGAGAAAGAAGGAATACCCATGTTCGTACTGTCCAACAGCGGCTTCAGGGAAGGTGCACTTTGGTTGATGCT
>CACZPC010000229.1 GCA_902782985.1 Oscillospiraceae bacterium | reverse complement strand
TATCTGCTCCAAGACCATGATGATGCTCTATCCTCTTATGGAAGCTGTAAGAAGCGGCGGAGATCTTGAGAATCTCGGAGGAGACGGAAAGTATTCCAAGACCGCAGTATGTCCTGACGGATGTGTTATCTTCAAGCTCACCGCCAAGCCCCTGGGCAATGAGAATTTCCACAAGGGCGGATTCTGGGAGTATCCTGACGCGACCTGACCGGGAAATGTCTTAGCAAGCCCTCTAAGACGGCTACATTCGAAAAATCTATATTCTTTAGTGATCCGTCTTCGTGTCGATCATCGCCTTAGGATCTGACATATCACCGTTATATGCTGAATGGATGGGTAATATTTGGTACATGATTCTGCTTAGAATATAACCAAGTATTAAATTAATATGTGAGTCATTTATGAACACTTATATCCGCGAAGCTATGATTGGATCATAGAAGAAGGTGATGTGTTGTTACTCGGTGACTCTGATCATAAAGGAGTTAGAGCTTTAAATGAAAACGGTTAAAGAATATCTCTGTAAGATGGACACTTCTATGTTAGTCGATGAATATTTCTGTGAATATGGAAAAAAGCTATATGATCTTTATTCCTACAATACTCCAAAGGGTTATGACGACAGGCATATTGATTACGATGAGAGCGTCAGAGATCTATGTGTCTATGATTACGCACAGGCAACAAGAAAAGAAATATATGATTATATTAAATATCTCAAGAGTGTAGATATTACTGAGTGTTCGCGTTGGAAGACCGGAATCATCTATGCCTTTAGAAAATATGATGAAGATTATTTCATGCGTATGTTTCATATAAGGTTGCTTTTTTGGGAAGAGTTATTATCTGATCCTGAAAACTGCAAAAATTATGACTTTGAGTATGTGAAGTTTTCTGAAGTTTTGGGTTTCCGAGTTGCCGATAATCAATTTACGCAAAGTATTATTCACAGAGTTATAGCTTCCATTATGCATATATTATCAGCGACCGGATACAGGCAGGAGAATTTGGAACACTTTTATGAAAGTTATAAAAAACAAAATGGCACGGATTTTGAGCCTTATGCTCCGATCGATGAACGGTCTTTGCATTTTATTCGTTATGATCAGAATATGATTATGCGCAATGAGACAACGGAAAGTAGGGATAGGCTCTTTAAAGTCAGAAAAGATATATATGAATATGAGCTGTATTTAATGAAAAGAGAGCGGAGTATTCTTCTGGAAAGTATAAAGAGGGGATGAACAGATCGTGTGATGATACGATGCGGATGAATAACTTAAGAGCGGCCTGCATATATTATTCAAGACGAAAGGAATTATAAAGATGGAAAAAGTATATATCCTTAATAAGATTTTTGCAGGTTCATGGAACGATATCGAAGGTAATATATCCCATGAGATAATAGATTTTGTATTGACAGATCAAGGCAAATACTATGTCTATAATGTGCCGTTCGGAACATGTCCTGACAATATCCGCATAAAAGGAGATGATGAGTTCCCCGATGGTTCTCATGAAGCGGAATACTTATTGCTGACAAGCGAGATTCGTGATAAGACCTTTAGTATCCTCTACAGGATCAAGCTGATCCGTAAAGTTCATAACATAAGATGTTCTCACGATTGGTCAGAAGATGGTGAGAGGATAGAAGCAATGCGATCTATCTATGAGGAGGATCAGATATACTACGGCGGTAAGATTATCTCCGATCTGATCGACAATACGACTCCGCTGGTAACATTTGAGGCTGAGACTATTGAAGCTCCCTCGGAACCAATCGAGATAACATTATTTGAATATAACTATCGGTGCGATAGTGGCTATATAAAGTCTGATGAATCACCTGAGGATTATCGGATGATAGAAGGCAGGATCAATAGATCAAGATGGGTCCGCGTGGGTCTTGATGTGTTAGATACAGGGAAAGCCGGTAACTACTCGTCAAAGACATTCCTGGATCTGATCCTGAAGAATAAGAGTGAAGAATGCTACACCAATATGCTTTACTCGGTATTGAATGAACCAGGTATGCTTCAGAGATTCTGCCGGAGGTTTGCGCCTAAAAAGACTTTAGATGAGAGAAATCAGTTTACGGTCTTCAGAGAGCACAGC
>CACZPC010000228.1 GCA_902782985.1 Oscillospiraceae bacterium | reverse complement strand
TGGACAGGATAATAAGAGTGGCATCGAACCCGGGAGATACCGTAGCCGATTTCTTCCTCGGAGGCGGTACCACTGCAGTCGTTGCCGAGAAGCTTGGAAGAAAGTTCATAGGATGCGATATATCTTCCAAAGCGTGCGATGTCACTCTGATGAAATTAGGTATTAATAAATAAACCGATATCAGCAGTGAAGACCTACTGAAAAGCTAATGTACGAAAAAATGTATCTAGACAACACTTTTTCGTCGGAAAAAGTGCGATAGGACAACACTTTTTCGTCGATAACTTGTCGGAGATGCCGGTTAGAAGCCGAAAGCCGGTACGTGTAACGGGTTTCTTTCCAATCATCCTACATGGTCGCCGTTTGCTTCAATAGACGGGAAGTAGTCCTTCATAACTTCCCAGAAGTCCTGATCCGTAACCTGTACGGCTTCGTTTTCTATGTGCTCCAAGTTCTCGGAATCTATGGGACCGCTTATCAGATAAAGCCTTTTGCCGTCATAGTCCAGATATGTTCCGTCGTCAAGTTCCATCTCTATCCCGTAGCTGTGGATCATGTTTACCATGCCTCCGGTCTTAATCTCCATGGAATCAAGATCACTTATGAATTCATCCAGTCTCTCTTCGTCCAGCTCTTCGAATCTGTAACCGTCCTGATCTATGTAATAATATCTGACGGCGATCACCTCGCTGTCGGAATAGAAAGTGGTGAGCTTTTTATCTGTTTCATGAGGTGACAATGTCCATACCATCAAATATCCGAATAAGGCAAGGATCCCGATAATTACTGCATAGATACTCGGGAGAACTATCCCCGCGATACCGAAACCCTTGCCTTTTCTGCCGTTTTTCTTGGCGGAGACGAGACCTGCTATCGAAAGGATAAATCCGACCAGCGGAGATATTATAACGGCAGCGATCATGATCAGGTCCAACAGCCTGCTTTGAAAAGGCAGGCGTACTTTAATCAATATCACGGGCAGGATCGCCAGTATGAATCCCGCCAGACACAATTTACTGATATCTTTCTTATGCTCGGACATATATAGTTCTCCCATACCATATATAAATGCTTCTTGTCTATAAAGACGTAAAGCACGTCAGGAAGGTTGTTCTTATATCCTTTTCTCCATAGCATCGTCACACAGATAGTCCCCGTGAACTGTATCTAACCTGATGCCGCTGCAGAAATCGACGATCTCCTGCTTCCTTTGTCCCACATCCTCTTTGTATTCTATCGATGTAAGTCCAAGATGTCCTGCGCTTTCTATCTCGAGATGACCGTAGAAATGCTCTATGCTGCCTATTATCTTCTCGCATTCGGGCATGCTCGGGCCCGTCCTCAAGGCGATGGCATAACCTTTCTTCCCGGGCTTTATTGTCGCGTGAGGTTCATGGGTATTGCACCACGGTGTGACTCTGTCTATGAATGATTTATACTGCCCCGGGATATCTGCCCAATAGGAGGGGGCGACGGATATGATGATATCCGCATGGTCAAATCTGTTCATTATGTCTCTTATTACCTGCGCATCGCTCATGACACAGGATGCTGTAGCATGGCAGGCTCTGCAGCCTTTGCAGAACTTAAAATCGTAGTCGTCTATGCATATACATTCGGTATCGTAGCGTGACTTAAGCTCTTCGTAAGCGATCTTGACTATCTCCGCGGTAGCGCCTGTCCTTACGGGACTGCAGTTGATAATCAGTGCATTCATATCTCATCCCTCCTTCAGATAACAGATGTTTATTTCCTGATAGTCTACCGCAAGGGGAGCTTTTCGTGAATCTTTATATATAAATGTTATAATCAGGATATCGTCAGAATGTGAAAGGGAAAGATATATGGTATTACTCGTTATCGATGTCCAGAAGGGCATCACCGATGACAGGCTTTATGATCATAACGGGTTCATCTTCAATATCACGAAGCTTATCGATGAAGCAAGACAAAACGGTGTTGAAGTCATTTACGTAAGGCATGATGACGGAGAAGGTTCGGGATTCTCTTTGGGGGACGAGGACTTCGAGATCTGCGACAAGATCGCTCCCGGTGAAGGCGAGAAGATATTCGATAAGAAGGTCAACAGCGCCCTTGCTCCGGATGCCGGACTTATCGATCACTTAAGAAAAAAGCATATAGAAACGCTTATAGTAACGGGCCTTCAGACTGATTACTGCATAGATGCGACAGTCAAGAGTGCCTTTGAGAACGGCTTTGAAGTCATAGTCCCCGAAGGCTGCAATTCCACAAGGGACAATGAATATATGGATGCAGAGACGACATACAAGTTCTTTAACGAATCCATGTGGCCCGGACGATACGCCAAGTGTATCTCAGTAGATGAAACAGTATCTCTTATGAGAGGATATGCCCCCTCTCGTTTTTCCTGCAGGATAGCTCCCTGCGGGGCACAGACTATAGAGACGGACAGACTGCTGCTCAGAGCATTTCGCCGTGAAGATGCGCCTTCTGTCCTTTGTAACTGGGCCTCGGATGATGAAGTGCAGTGGATGTACGGAGAACCTTCCTATAAGACCATGGATGAAGTAAATGCGCTGATTGATAAGTATATAGGAAGATCTCAGAGCGGTTATTACTATCGTTGGGCCGTTATCCTGAAGGAAACGGGAGAGTGTATAGGACAGATTGCATATTTTCTTGTTGACGGCAATAATGATTTTGCCGAGATAGAATACTGCATCGGAGCGGCATTTCAAGGCAGGGGATACGCTACGGAAGCGACGAAGGCCGTCATTGATTACGGCTTCGACAGGATCGGTCTTAATAAGGTGCAGATATGCGTAAGGCCATCCAATACCGGCTCACGCAAGGTGATAGAAAAGTGCGGCCTTAATGAAGACGGGATCCTGAGAGAGTTTTTCTTTAGAGACGGCGGCTACGAGGACCGCATGTATTTCTCGATCTTAAGAAGCGAGTATCAGGACGGCAGAGTCTGACCCTTGATCATGACGTTGCATTAAAGGCAGAACAGATAGCCGACTTCGTCGTAGTCGTCATTTCCTATACGGATCTTGTGTTCTCCATTCATCGTTCCGCCCATCTTCTCGTAGAATCTTCTGCCGTTGACATTGTCCTTAAGGCACCAGATGATCATATGTTTACGACCCTGTCCCTTAAGATCTTCCACGGCATGCGAGAACATCTTTTTGCCTATGCCCTCTCTTATAAGATCAGGTAATACATAGATCGCGACTATTTCGCTGTCTATGTCTGAAAGCTCTTTGGAATAAGAATTATCATTCATATACCAGCAGAAGCCGACGATGCCCTTATCTGACTCGGCGACGATATAATCCTTATATTGTTTCTTCCTTCTTTCGATCAGAGTAGTTCTGTCCATATTATCCAGGCACTCGTCGCTGACGATGCCTCTGTAAGCAGTCTGCCATGATCTTATGAGAACATCCGTGACAGCTTCGGCATCCTCGATCCTCATTCTCCGGATGATAATATCTTCCATCTTGTATCTCTCCTTATGAGTTGATCACAATATACCGATGAATACGCTCATCTCGCCCTCGCCTCTGTTTGCCCACAGACGATAGGGGATAAGGCGGATATCGATCGGCTCGGCCTTTCTGACGGGTGCTTTCTTATAAAGCGCGCTTATATATTCCTCAGATCCTTCGAAAGTCACACGTGCACCTCTGATCTCCAGTGCCGTTACCGGGAATCCGAAATCTTCGATCGTTATCTCTTTGATATCGGCAGAAGTATCGGCATATATATTTCGAAGAGCATCGCCGTTATCTCTTGATTCCATGCAATAGACGACGGGACCTCTGACTACGGCACATCTCCCGATGTCCTCGGTTACTCTGTTATCTGCCGTCACGACCGCTGCTTCCATCTTAAGATCAAGGCTTATGGTGTTATCGCCCTTAAGTCCGCTGATATACAGATATCCGTCTTTGACGGTGATATCCGCACTTTCCGCTCCGCTGAGTTGATAGCTGTCGCCGCACCATCCGGGGATTCGGAGAGCAAGGTTCAGGGGGCTGTCTCCTCCTGTGGAACGAGTGACGATCTTTACCTTGCCGGTGTCGGGAAGGCCGCTTTCGATATCGATATCGTAACCGTTAAAAGACAGGCTCGATCCGATATACAGATGTGTAAAGAGCGTATCATCGGATGCCGTGAAAGCATATGTTCCGAGTGATGTTATGAGACGCGCGATATTCGGAGGACAACATGCACAGCCGAACCACTTTTGGCGAACAGGCTTAACATGGAACTTTCGCTCATCCTTGTGACAGGCCTCGGGGACGACTTCCAGAGGGTTAACATAGAAAAAGCTCTTACCGTCCAGTGCCATTCCGCTCAGGATCCCGTTATAGAGTGCGAGCTCCATGACATCGGAGTATTTCCTGTCAGCTCTTATCTGAAGCATCCTTCTGGCAAAGAAGACAAGTCCTATCGATGCGCATGTCTCCGCATAAGCGGTGTCGCCCGGAAGATCGAAAGGAAAAGAGAAAGACTCGCCCATGTGCGTACCGCCGATGCCGCCGGTTATGTACATCTTCTCATTCGTGATGCTGTCCCAGAGCCTTTCGCAGGCATTAAGAAGTGCCTTGTCCCCTGTAAGTCTTGCCATGTCCGCCATGCCGCTGTAGAGGTAGACTGCGCGGACGGCGTGTCCTACCGCTTCGTTCTGCTGACGGACCGGGATATGAGCCTGATGATAGTAGTCGATCTTGTATGGCTGATTCTTGGGCTGAGGATGCTCCTTGTCGAAATAAAGAGGTGCCTCACCTCTCTTGTCTATAAAATACTCCGCGAGCTTTCTGTACTTCTCTTCGCCCGTTGTCTCATACAGTCTGAAGAGTGCCATCTCCGCAATCTCGTGACCGGGATATCCGGGGATCTTGCCTTCCTCGTTGCCGAATACCGAATCTACATGATCAGCAAATCTCTTAGCCGCATTAAGGAGCTTATCCTTGCCGGTGGCATTATAGTAGGATATCGCGCCTTCGATCAGGTGCCCCAGGCAGTAGAGCTCGTGGTGATCTCTAAGGTCATGAAAGCTCCTGTCCATGCCGTTTATGATGTAATAGGTATCCAGATATCCGTTGTCGAGCTGAGCCGCGCAGACGATATCTATCGCTCCGTCGGCTATCCTTTCGAGCTCCTTATCCGGGTGGGTTGCCAGAGAATATCCCACTGCCTCGATCCATTTGGAGAAGTCGCTATCCTGGAATACGAAGCCGTAGAATTCGTCTTCCCGAGGATTACGGGGATCTTCGGGGAGAGCCTCGAAGCCTCTGAATGTATAGACGGGCTCCTTGAAGGATGCGCCCTGCTCATGCTTGCGCTTATTGAGCATTCCTGCCGCCTTGAAGTTGTGCATGCAGTAACTGGGGGCTGCCTCGGGGACACGGTCATTTAATATCTCCCACTGATAGGGGATGACCTCGCGCCTTACAAGCTCCTGCTCCCTGGTCCAGAAGCTGTCCTTGATCTTTATGTTCTTGATATCGAGGGGTGTGCTGTACATCTATCTGCTCCTTATGCTCTTCTGATGACTGACGGATCTATATGCTTAAGATCCGGGGATGATGTGCGAAGCATCATGGCCTGAAGCTGGCCGGTCATCTTGTTGAGGGTATCGGTAACGCCCTGTGCTCCGTTGGTCTTAAGAGGCTCCATCAGCGCCTTGCCGACGGTAACCAGATCTGCTCCGAGTGCCAGAGCCTTGAATGCATCAAAGCCCGATTCAAACCCGCCGTCCGCAATGAGGATCAGATTGTCTCCCACAGCCTGTCGTATCTCGGGCAGTACCATTACGTGAGGTACGGAATATCTCATCAGTCCGTTATGATGGCTCAGTATGATGCCGGCACAGCCGATGTTGGCGGCAGCCTTGGCATCGTGAACGCTCATGGCGCCCTTGATGAAGAAGGGGAGTCCCGCATATTCCGCATATTCCCTGAGTTCGTCGATGGTTGGAAGCTTCATCTCAAGGCCTACGACGATCGAATCATCGGGATCTTCAACATTGACGGAATGCTCTACATCCATTCCCACTGCGACAGCTCCGTTCTCTTTGGCGAACTTAAGTCTGGAGAAGATCTCATCCCTGTCTTTATAGGGCTTTATTATCTTCATTACCTTGGCGCCGGTCTTAAGGACCCTGCCCATCTCTTCGTTATCTCCCATTCCTATGCTCACGGGAGCTCCGGCTGCCATGGCACCTTCTGCCATTCCGACCAGATCGATATGGCTCAGTGCAGCGGTCATTATCGGTGTCCTGAAATCATTACCGAGGAACCTGATATTCGAATCAGGTCTTACCGCACCTATGATCCTGGACTCCACCAGGAGAGAATCCATATAATCTCTTGCTATCTTGATCGAATTGCCTCTGTCGCTCATATCAAACCTCCACCTGTGCCTTAGCGGCCATATCTTTTACATAGCGAAATGCTTCATCATATTCTTCGAATGTATTCATGTGCTCGAGCAGTATCGCCCCGTCTGCCGGAAGATATCCGTCCATTATCTTAAGTACGGCAGCGTAGTCGAGTTCGCCCTTGCCCGGAGGACACTCATCGATATGAGTCGTATAACCGAGCTTATCCATCCTGCTGTCCTTGATGTGCGTACTCTTGATATAAGGGGCGAGCTTACTGAAGCATTCCTCGATAAACTCCTCCGACTTCAGGAACCGCACGGGAGAATTGATCATATTTACAAAATCCATATGAACAGCGAACTTATCTCTGTCTATATCCTTTATAAGCTCCAGATATTCGTCCGGGGAGTCGGGGAGCATCCACGGCATGGGCTCGAGGCAGTAACATGCATATTCCGGCTGCACATCATCTATTATCTCCCTTACGACATCGATGATCCTCTGCCTTGTGGTCGAAGAGAAGTTGCTCTTATCGGCGGCATCCCAGCCGAGAGGACTTGCCGTTCCTGCGATATTTACACAGCAGGGGATGCCGAGTCTGTCCGCCAGCCGAAGCTGTCCTTTGGCATATTCAAGTGCATCAGCCGCTTTTGCAGGATCGGGATCGAAAAGATTCTTCCATACGCCGATCTCGCTGATCATGACCTTCGCATCACTGATGATCGTCATATACGCATTAATGACATCGTCGTCGTCGAGGCAGGAGAAAGGAGCCGTAATAGCCTTAAAGCCTGACTTTATAAGGAGCTGTCCCCATTCCTCGGGAGTCTTATGATCGCCTGTTACCGTACCGCCCAGAAGCATAGCATTACCTCCGATAATGATCAGATAATGACATTTTATCATTTCGCATCTTGATCTATAGTGTGTTTCCTCTGGCAAATAGTTCTGTTTTATGCGTTTTTGAACGTACAGATGATATAATGTATTCTGAGTTTTTGTATAGAAAGAAGAGGGATATGAAGAGGATATTGTGTTTCGGCGACTCGCTCACCTGGGGATATGATCCTGACCGGGCCGTCCGATTTGCCCCCGAAGACCGCTGGACAGGTGTCCTTGCCGCTAAGCTGGGGGAAGGATATACGGTCATAGAGGAAGGTCAGAACGGCAGGACGATCGCTACCGATGATCCCGCCGAAGGGGAGAAGAACGGCATCAGATACATCGTGCCGTGTCTTGAGAGTCAGAGCCCGCTGGATATCATGATCCTGATGCTGGGCACAAATGATCTTAAGCGAAAGTTCTCGTATGCGGCAGATGACATCGCGGGCGAGATGGAGCTGTTCCTGCGGAAGGTGCTGTCTCATAACCGTTTCAAGATGGGAGATTCCATGAAGATACTTCTTGTCTCCCCTCCGGTCGTCGGCAATAAGATAAGGGATTCCGTATTCGGAGACAGCTTCGGATTTGAGAATGCCCGGGAAGTATCCGCGAAGCTCGGAAAGCTGTACGGGCAACTTGCCGATAAGTACGGATGTGCTTTTCTGGATGCTTCCGAAGTCGTAAGAGTAAGTGACTCTGACAGCATCCACCTTGATGCGGAAGAGCAGCGCAAGCTGGCAGATGCGATATATAACAGTTTGATCTCTGAAAGGATGTTATAAAGATGGATAAGGAAAAAGAAGTAAGACCTAAGAAAAAGAAGAGCCGTGCTCCGCTTGTAGCACTTATCCTGGTAGTAGGTATCTCTCTGAGGATATGCCTGGGTGCCGGTATCGGTGCACTGATCATAAAGTATAACGATGATCAGTATAAGAAGAGGCGTGATACAAAGCGAACGGAGAGGACCGAGGAGGAGACGGAAGAGGAGACCGAGACCGAGCCTGCCGAGACGACAGTCGATCCCGATGCGGATGACTGGACCATCCTTGTATATATGTGCGGCTCCAATCTTGAGACACAGAGCGGTATCGCTTCGGAATTTATCGACTGGATGAATGATGAAGTTATCGCTGACGGGGTCAATGTTATCGTAGAGACAGGCGGATCCCTCGTGTGGAATAATCAGGATCCTTATTTCTCCGGTGATTCGGTACAGAATGTAACCATTCCCGTTGACGGACTCGGAAGATATAAGATCGAGCAGAATAATGTCGTAGATCTGGGATCTGTACCCGCGGCTTCCATGGGTTCTGCCCAGACGCTGAGCGAGTTCATCTCCTGGGGTGCGCAGAACTATCCCGCACAGAAGTATATGTTCGTAATGTGGGATCACGGATATGTAGAACCTTACGGATGTATGGAGCATGATGAGATCTTCTATGATGACGGTCAGGGCGGGACGCTCAATTCCCTTACTTCCGCCGTAGATACATATACATATTACAATGACTGCCTCTACCTCGATGAGGTGAGAGACGGATTTGCAAACGGCGGCGTTCATTTCGATCTTATCGCTTTCAATACCTGCCTTACGGCTTCCATCGAGATCGCATCCGCAGTAGCTCCCTACGGTGATTATATGGTTGCTTCCGAGGAGAGTATACCCGCGGCCATCGGTATCCCGGTCGGTTATCTCAGCTATATATCCTCCGATCCGAGCTGCAGCGGAAATGAGGTGGCAGATGAACTCCTGGTACTCTACGAGCAACTGACAAATGACTATACCAACCAGTATTCGGGTGATATCTCCGAGTTCTTCTCCATGGGTACCATGTCCAAGATCGACCTGTCGTGTATGGAGGAGATGGACCAGTATCTGTCGCAGATATGGGAGAAGTTATATTACAGTGCTTATGACATGGAGCAGTTCACCGCGATACAGACGGCAGCTTCAAATTGTGAGAATTACGGCTCGGAGGGTAACGCTCCCGGTAATCTCATCGATCTTCGAAGCTTCCTCGTAAATGCCGCAGGCTCCTTTGACGATACTGATGCGGATGAGAATATCCTTGCTCTTATCGATGCTAATGTCGACAGTGTATTCGGTGCCGGACGCCATGAATCCCAGGGCCTGTCTATGTACTTCCCGAGTGTTACGTATATCCAGAGCCTCAGGTCTTCTTATGAGTCCATGCTCAATATGCAGGGCATTGCCTATACTGATGATCAGATCACTCAGATCTGTATTGATTATGTTGATACGGCATTCACCGGATATATCGATAATATTGATTTTATTGACGGATATTACTGGTATGCAGCTTATATGGAAGTGCGATTCTCCAATTACTGGAGTGCCCCTTCGGAGGTAGCTGCGGCTATTCAGAGCAACCTTCTTCCCGGATATACCACTCAGAGTACCGTCAATGCCCAGACATCCGAGATCGAATATGAGATCGTGACGGATGATACCGGCAACATGACGCTTTCGATCACATCAGGTGCCGACAGCGTAATGAATGTTGAGGCAAATGTCGTTAATTACATGTCGGATGACGGAGACGGGATCGAGATGTTTGCATACCTCGGTGCGACCCCGGTAGATGCAGATCCCTCGAATCCTGATGTATACAGTTATAACTGGACTAATGAGTGGGTAAGGTTCAATGATTATGTAGTTCCGATGTTTACGCTGGAGACTACGGATGATCACATAACCTATGCGACTCCCGCCGAGGTAAACGGTGACTGGTCATTCCTGGTATTCAGCTATGACAGGGCATCAGACACATTTACTTTCCAGTATGGTCTTCGTGCCGATTCCATGGGACATCTTGCCAATAATGATATGTTCATGCTCAACGACGGTGATGAGATATCCCTGCTGTTCTATATACAGTCATATACTCAGATGCCGGGTTATGAGGATTTTGTTTATATCACTACGCTCTATGATCCGTTCATCTATGACAGCTCATGCGGCTTCGAGTTCGACCAGCTCTATAACAGCTACAGCAGCGGAGTTATCGTACTCATGAACTTCCTGATCACCGACTCTCTCGGTAATGTCGTTGAGACGGAGACGGTAGAGGCTGTATATGATGCCAACGGAAATCTTATCTCGTACGGTATCAATACTGATTATGACGACAGATATTCCAATCTCTATTCCGCGATATCGGAATGATGATCAGCCGATAAGGATATAGAGCAGATACAATACAATAAGGAATACAATGTTTATCACGGAAAAGGCGAGGATATAATTCCCGCCTTTTTCTTTGGCTTCGAGTCCCGCATGGTACTTATATGTGATAAGACTTGCCATGCTCGCGATGAGTGTGCCGAGGCCGCCTAAGTTGGTACCGATGACAAGTGCCTCTCCGTTATCAGTGAATGCCGACAGCAGCATTGCCGCGGGAACATTACTGATGATCTGCGAGGAGAGGATGGCGGTAAGGACCGTATTCCTGTCGACGATAGCGGATAATGTGTCACTTACGGCGGGGATCCTTCCTATATTGCCTATGAGCACGAAGAAGAAAACGAATGTCAGAAGGAGAGCGTGATCCACGCCCTTGAATGCTTTTCGATCAGCGAAAAGCATGACTGCCGCGGTTATCACGAGCATTATCAGATAATGCACATATCCCGCGACGGTGAGGACGCAGATGACGAACAGCGCCAGATATAAGGCGAGCTTTACCGGTGAGGGAGCGGGAACACTCTTTATCACTCCTTCTTCGGAGGCGGTGATGTTTTTGCAGAATATGAAGACTCCGCAGGAGATGAGTACAAGTGATACTGCCGAATAGGGGAGCATAAGGATCAGGAAGCTTTTAAGATCCATCCCGTAATTCGTATACAGATAAAGGTTCTGCGGATTTCCGATCGGGGTGAGCATGCTTCCGAGGTTGGTAGCCACGGTCATGAATATCAGGGTATACATGAGGCTCTTTCCGTCCTTGAACGGTCTTAATACCATTATGGCGAACGGTACCAGCGTCACGAGGGTCACATCATTGGTCAGGAGCATGGCCAGGAAGAAAGACAGCACCGTAAGGAGAAGTGATATGTGACGCTGCCTGCCTATGCTGCCCAGGAGCTTACTCGTCATATAGTCGAAAGTGCCGATCCTGACGCAGGCACTTACGACCAGCATCAGACTGAAGAGGATGGCAAGTACTCTGAAATTAATATAGCCGATATATCCTGCGTCAGGTCTTATGATAAAAGCCGACACAGCGGCGAGCAGTCCGGAGATATAAAGCACCGGATCCTTCTTGAAGTATGATCTTAATCTGTTCATGTTGTCTGTGAATTCCTTCTGTACTGTCCCGGCGTGATGCCTACCGTTCTCCTGAACTGACGGCAGAAATGCTCGGTGCTGTTATAGCCGCACATCTCGGCGATCTCGGATATGGTGCATGTAGTGTAGATAAGCTTTTCCTGCGCAAGACGTATCCTTGCCTGGATGACCTCATCCATGCACGTCGTGCCGAAAGTATTTCTGTATACTGTCTGGAACCTGGTCCTGCTCAGATTGAGATAAGCGGCCATCATATCGATGTTCCAATCGTTCTCGGGATGGTTTGTGATATCCTTTCGAAGCTCGGTAAGCTCATGGCGATAAGGTGTATTCTCGCTCTCGGATGAAGTCTCGGAGAGCTTGTCCATAAGGACTCTGAAGAGATGGTCGATATTCCTGTCCTTATTATCGGAAGCGGAGTTATTGCTTTCCCATGCTATGAGTTTAAAAAGGGTGTGGACGAATTCGGGATCTGCAGGCGAGAAGGGAACATTCTGAATAGGGAAATCGGCTATGAATGACTCGTCGGACTTAAACCTTATCCAGTCATTGGTATAAGGTTCGTCGGGCATGGAAGTGTAGTACTTCCTGTGACCGGGGGTGAAGAGTATTACCGATTTTGCCGGGAAGCGTTTAAGCTCTCCGTTGACCCAGAACATGGCAGGGGTATGAGTATAGAGCATCTGATAACAGTCATATCCGACTCTGCCTCTGTCAGTATCATATATCAGACCGTCTATATGAGTGTAGCTGTATCCTGCAAACAAAACATCAATCATTGTTGACACCTCTGATTCGCACAAAAAATAGTGAAATAATGCTTCCTTTGATGTACATAATACTACCTGTTGAACTATAAATCAATTTTA
>CACZPC010000227.1 GCA_902782985.1 Oscillospiraceae bacterium | reverse complement strand
CGTATCTCCGGCTACGCGAAGATAATTCTCTGACTGGTTTACTATGTTCTCCAGCATCGCATATACCGCGGCACCTGAGTTCTTAAGATCGAGTACGGCAAGTCCGTTCCGGTAATTCTGCTCTGCCGTGTAATAGTCGTTAAGTGCGGCGGTTCCCTTACTCTCGAGGTATTCCCTCATGGAGTTCTGCAGAAGAGTCAGATCATCGGACAGATCGTTAAGACTTACGTTTACTACGTATATCTCATCAACTCTTGCGATCATGGCATTGACGCTTGCATACATATAGATATTTACCGCAAGTATCAGAAGATTGGGTATCAGAAAAGCGATAAGGAGCTTCGACCTGACCGATGCATTATTCCATTTTCCGCGGATCGCAGCGATCATCGGTTATCTCCTTCCTCCGATTTTTCTTCCATGATCCTCTTTGCCTTTGCCTGATCGACGACTTCGATACCCACGGGAAGATATGAATTGGTATAGCCCATATTGTTATATTCATACAGGGCCTGAATACATGATTTTCCCATCTCTTCGGTATCAACGGATATGGTGGAGAATATGACCTGTTTATCAACGGCATCGATTATCGTATCATTGGCAAAATACCCTATGATCTGTATCTGGCCGACAAGGTTGTAGTCGACCACCGCCTGATACGCACATCTCGTATAAACGCTGTTGACGCACAGCATGATATCGGGAAGATCTTCTTTCTCCAGGAATATGTTTCGTATGCGTTCTTCGGCACTGAATATATCTTCGGCTTCGATCCTTGTGACAACGATCTCGGGAAGTATCTGTTCCTGATCTTCCCCCGACTGTTCGCGAAGATAATCTTCTATTGCCATTACGATAAGATTAGATGCGCCCTCGGACATATCCCCGTCGACAAGGATATCTATCGATGTTTCCGCCATATTTTCCGGATCGATGAGCTTCTCGATCTGGATGGCATACATCTGTCCGAGTTCATAGTAATTAAGACCTACATAGCACTGTCTTTTCGATGTCTCAACATCGTTCTGCAAAACGACGACGCCTATGCCTGCATCCGCCGCTTTGTCGATAAGATCACTGACCTTTTTATCCGCACCGCCGGAATAAACTATTCCGTCCATCCCGGAATTGACCGCTATGCGCAGCAGATCACGTGCGGAATAATCCCTTCCGAGCGCGGTGCTCAGATCCTCAAGATAAATGTTATATTCCTTTGCCTGTTCGTTGGCGGATCTGAAAACCTCCTGCCACAGATCGCTCTGTGAATCCTCCGCAACAAACGCGTAATGCCTGTCATAATCGAAAACCTCTTCGGGTTCGATATTCTGCATTGTTTTCGTTATGAAATGGAACGTTATCCCGGTCGCGACCGCGGCGGCGATCATTATCACCGTTCCTACGATCATGAACCGGAATGACTTATTCGAGTATTCAAACTTTTGCATCAAATACCGTACCTTTATCGGCCTCTTGCGCAGCGGTCTCCTCTGTATCGGATATTTCAGCTCCGGCATCTTCCGCCGCAGTCTCATCCGCTTCCTCTTCCTTATCCGCATCGGGATATTTCGTTCTGAAGATCTCCATGAACTGCTTGCCGGTAATACTTTCCTTCTCAAGCAGATATTCGGCGAGCCTGTCGAGAAGATCCCTGTTCTCGTTAAGAAGCCTCTTTGCCTCTTCGTACGCCTTGGAGATTATCTTCATAACCTCCTCGTCAACGCCCGCTGCCGTCTCATCGGCACATTCCATCACCATGCGGCCGCTTAAGTATCTATCTTCCATGCTCTCAAGTTTGATAAGACCGAATCTGTCCGACATACCAAACCTTGTGACCATCGCTCTGGCAAGTGATGTTGCCTTTTCTATATCGTTGCTGGCTCCGTTCGTTACCGACTCGAATATGAGCTCTTCCGCAGCTCTTCCGGCAAGAGCCGTGACTATCTGTTCATACAGCTCGTCCTTTGATTCGAGATGTTTCTCTTCTTCGGGAACATACCATGCATATCCCAGGGCACCCATAGTCCTGGGCACGATCGTGATCTTCTGTATCGGATCGGTATTCTTCTGGAGTGCGGATGCAAGAGCATGGCCTATCTCATGATATGCCACTATCCTGCGTTCCTTCTTGGTCATTATGCGGTCTTTCTTCTCCTTACCCATCATAACGACCTCTATGGCTTCGAGAAGATCCTTCTGATTTACCGTCTCGCGCCCGTTCTTTACCGCATTGATGGCGGCTTCATTTACCATATTTGCAAGATCCGATCCCACTGCACCGGCTGTTGCAAGTGCGATCTCGTCAAAGTCAACCGAATCGTCAAGCAGAACGTCCTTGGAGTGAACCTTGAGAGTTTCCTTTCGTCCCTTAAGGTCCGGTTTGTCAACGATTATACGCCTGTCAAATCTTCCCGGGCGGAGAAGTGCCTTATCGAGTATCTCCGGTCTGTTTGTTGCCGCAAGGATCATGATGCCCTTTGCACTGTCAAATCCGTCCATCTCCGAAAGCAGCTGGTTGAGCGTCTGTTCACGCTCGTCATTTCCGCCTCCGTAGCGTGAGTCCCTTGATTTTCCTATTGCATCTATCTCATCGATGAATATGATACACGGTGCGTTCTTCTGGGCATCGCGGAACAGATCCCTTACCCTTGACGCTCCGACACCTACATACATTTCTACAAAATCAGATCCCGCAAGCGAAAAGAACGGAACGTGCGCTTCACCGGCAACAGCCTTGGCAAGAAGCGTCTTACCTGTTCCGGGAGGGCCTACGAGAAGGGCACCCTTCGGAAGCTTTGCACCGATCTTGACATACTTTCCGGGATTATGAAGAAAATCAACAACTTCCTGCAACGATTCCTTGGCTTCATCCTGTCCGGCAACATCCTTGAACGTCACTCCGGTCTCTTTCTGAACGTACATCTTGGCATTGCTTTTTCCTACGCCCATTATTCCGCCGCCTCCCATCCGCCTCATAAAGAAGCTGATGATGAGCCAGAACAGAAGTATCGGTAAAATATAGGAAAGAATGAACGAAAGGATCATGGATGATGAATCCGACTCCTTCTGTTCAAACTTAACACCTGCCTTTAACAGTCTGTCGGGAAGAGAATCATCGTATACCGGAATGGTATAATACTTCATCGTCACATATGCGTTCTCCTGTCCCTTGGGAACTATCGTTATCTCATCGGAACTGATGACAACGCTCTCGACTTCACCGCTCTCGACTTTATTGATAAAAGCGTCATATGTTATCTTCTGGTTTGTGGCGCTGTTAAACATCGTTCTCATATAGGATAGAATGACGAACAGAACCACCGAAACAACAATTATGATCAGCAGCATCTGCTGGTTATGCTGTTTCTTGTTCTTATTATTATCGTTATTGCCGTTGCCCTGATTATCCATAAATCCTCCTCTGTCGTAGAACCACCCGCGCATTAGAAATCACCTTCGGTGAGGTGCGGGGGCTACATGTCATGTTTTCACAGAAAACCTGACACATCCAAGGTATTACCTACTAAATTAGTGTTATCGGTTTATTATAGTTATAAACAGGCGCAAAATCAACTTTTTGATATTATTCCCGTATCAAATCTGTTATAATCTTCCTATGGTTTTGCCTTCATATTCATTTATCTTCATATTTCTGCCCATAGTAACGATCCTGTATTGGATCGTTAATTCACGTAATCTGTATACTTTAGGCAAGGTTATCCTGCTTACCGCGTCCCTTGTGTTTTATGCGTTGCTGACCCCGGGGATCAAGGGGCTTGCAGCTCTTTTGCTCTCGATCATCGTCTGTTACGTGATCGCAACATATGCTCTTTCGCGGCCTCTTAAAGACGGCATCCGAAAATTGTTCCTGTCTGCAGGGATAGTTTTGAACATCGCTCTCCTGATGTATTGCAAATATCTTTCATATGCACAGGAACTTCTCTCTGAGGCCGGGGCAGGATCATTTACGCTTACCGCAATAGTGGTTCCTGTCGGGATCAGCTATTTTACTTTCTCACAGATAGCATTTCTCGTGGATACATACCGTGACCCCGGGATCAGATATTCCCTTTTGGATTATGCGCTGTTTGTCTCATTCTTCCCTAAGATAAGCGTAGGGCCCATTGCCCTTACAACGGAGATGATACCCCAGTTTAATGACCCGGCACGTAAGAGCATCGACTATGACAAAATGGCAAAGGGATTTTACCGGTTTACCCTCGGTCTTTCCAAGAAACTGCTCCTTGCCGATAATCTCGGAAAATTCGTCAATATCGGTTATGCAAACATTCCGAACCTGTCATCGGGCGATGCGCTCCTTGTCATACTCTCATACACATTCCAGATATTCTTTGATTTCTCCGGATACTGTGATCTTGCATCCGGT